>JAXDMB010000301.1:0-5039 GCA_034666325.1 Vulcanimicrobiota bacterium | reverse complement strand
CGCGGCCGGCTCGTACGCGCCGGCCGAAGAGATCGCTCCGGACGAGCAGTACGACGTCGATCTCGGCTCGGCCGGCCCGTTGGTGGTCGACGGCGCGAACAGGGTGCTCGCCGGCGGCAAGACCGGGATCTTCTACGTGGTGGACGGCGCGCTCAACCGCGTGCAGCGCGTCGTCGCCGGCGTCAACCACCACGACGGCAACGCGGATACCGACCGCTATCAGACCTGGAACTTAGGACCGCACTTCCACGGCTCGCCGACGTTCTGGCGCGCCGGCGCCGACACCGGCTACGTCTACGAGTGGGCGGAGAAAGATTATCTCAAGAAATATCTCTTCGACGTCAAGCAGGGAACGTTCGTCTCCAGCGATCCGGCGAAACCGTGGGTCGCGATCGAGAAGGACGTGCTCGCGGGGCCGTGCGACAAGGTGCTGTGCCTGAACGCGATGCCCGGCGGGATGCTCGCGCTCTCGGCGGAGGGCACGAAGCCGGGAACGGGAATCGTGTGGGCCATCCTGCGCGCGTACGATTCATCGAGTGCCGACAGCCTGTACGCGTTCGACGCCGACACGCTGGCGCTGTTGTGGAAAGCGCCGATCGGCACGGTGCCGCATTTCGCCGGCCCGACGGTCGCCGACGGACACGTGTTCGTTCCGACCAACTCGTCGCCGTTCAGGTTCACGATCTTCTCGCTGGACCAGCGCGTTGCGGCGAATCGCATCGCTCCGTCGCGTATGCTCACGTGGCCGCGCTCGCCGGCGACGGCGAAGCGGTTCGCGATGAGCGGCGCGATGACGATGGGCGCCGCGCGCAGCGTCGTCTCCGACTATGCAGCGGATCCGGCGTATCGAACGCGCCTCACGCTGCCCGGCGTGATGTCGCACGTCCCGGCGGGAACGATTGCCGGCGCCGCGTACGGCGTGGACGGCGTCATGGTGTACGACTGCACCGGCGACCGCAATCGCCCGTGCACCGAGAAGCGCGCGGAGGTCCGGCACGTCTACCGGTACGACGATCGTCCGCAAACGCTGTCGGCGGATGAAATTCCGCTCGCGCACCCGTGTTCGTTCGAGCCGAAGCCGGGCACGGCGACGGCTGCGTGGCAAGATGAGCCGCAATGGGAGCTGCTCGACAACGCGTGCCCGGCGGCATTCGGCGGAGCGGCTCAGATCTTGCGCCGCAAACCGGTGTTCGACGCAGACCTCCAGCGCTCGCGCCGCGGAACGCAGCGCGTTCCGTTCCACGCCGTGTACCTCACGCTCGTGCCCGGGCGGAAATAAGCGGATCGCCTTTCACGTCTCGCTCAGATAGCGTTCCGCGAAGCGCGTTTGCCAGCCGTCGTCCGCGAAAAACGCCGTCCACCCGAATGCCCGTGCGGCTTTGACGTTCTCTTCGTGGTCGTCCACGAAGACGATGTCGTTCGAGCCGATCAACTGCTGCGCTCCCGCGAAAAACGCGCTCGCCGGCTTCGCAGCGCCGGCATCCGACGCGCAGCATATCGTCACGTCGCGGAGAACCGGCGTCGACGCGACGAGCTGGTCGACCCACGGGCGTGAGAACGCCGTTGCCAAACCGACTTTTTCGCCGCGCTCGAGGAGGCGCTCGATGATCGACAGCGTTTCGGGAACGACGAGATCTTCGAACGTTTCGGCCGCCGGCACGTTTGCAACGATCACGCCGCCGACGTCGAAATAGAACGCGGGCATCGCAACACGATAGCACTGCGAGCTGCGATACGGCAAGAACGTTCACGCCGCCCGCCCTGCTCTGGAACCCGGCTGCTCCGCTTCGGCCGGGAACCGGCCCTCGACCGATGCATGATGCCATGCACCTGGCATTCCCGAACCGTATGCTGGTCCTGCTAAAGAAGAACGTGCCGCCGAGGCGGCGCCGGGTGACGGACGAGGGTGGAACATGGAACCGATCGCAAACGACGCGACGAAAGCGCGGGCGACCGCACAGAGGCGGCCGCGCAGGCCGACAAGCGTGTTGGCCCCGAAACGCCGCGCGTTCATGTTGGGCAACGGAGATACCGTGGACGCGGCGCACGCGCTCGCGGGCGCGGGGCACTATGAGTACGGCTACCGCGCCGTACACCGCAAGCGTCTCGCGGACGCCCCGGTGACCGACGACAAGAGCTGGTACTTCGCCTTCGATCCGCCGCGCCGCAGCGGCCGCGCGAGTGCGGGCGGCGCCGAGATGACGCCCACGCACGCGATGCTGCAAGCGATTCTCTGCGACAAGCGCTTCGTGCAGTGCACGGTCGGCGGAACGCTGTTCTCCGCCGAACTCACCGACGTCGTGCGCGAGAAGACGTGGTCGCCAGACGTCAGCCGGCTGCACGAAAGGCGTCGTCCGGACGTGAGCGCACGCGCGGTGCGAGCGTCGGATCTTCGCCTCAACGGCCGCGCGCTCGACATCGAAGTCGCGGTGACCGGCGCGGCTCGCACGTACGACCGCTTCGACGATCTGATCGAAGCGGGCCGCGCATGCCTGGAGCTATCGGTCACGCGTGACGCGAGCATCGAGGCGAACCCGAACGCGCTGGAAGCGTCATTGCGGTCGAGCCTGCTTTCGGGCACGATTCCCGCGCGCTGGCTCGTCGCGCCGGACGGCGCGCGCGCCGCGCTCAAGCCGTCGCACGTCGTGCGGCGCCTGCTCGGCAACCAGCGCGCGCAGGGTCGTGACGACCTCGCGCGCACGCAGATCGAGCTCGCCGCCGCGCAGGAGTTGCTGGACGCGCCCGAGCCGCTCGCGGAGCACGAGGAGTTCCACGACCGCGCCGCGCTCGCGCGAGTCGAGGCGGAATGGGAAGCGCTGCTCGCGTTCGCCGAGCGCTACGATACCGAGCACGATCGCGATCACGACCGCACCGCGGTCGTGCGGCTCGTCGCCGACGTCGTCGCCCCGGCGCTGCGCGATCCCCGCCTCCGGACGCGCACGCAGCGCCGCGCGCGAATTCGCGCGCAGCTCCGTGCTCTGTTCGCACCGAAGAACTCCGGGCTGATGCGGCGCGTCGATGCGCTGGAGCGCGCGATGTTCGCGACGATGTCCGATGCCGCGGCGCGGCGTGCCGAAGCCGGATCCCGAGCCGCGATCGCGGCCGCCGAGATCCGCCGCGCGGAGCAGCACCTCTGGCGCGTCGCGATGTACCACAGCCGGTTGGACGCGCTCGAGAGGACCGGCGCGCGCGAGTTGGTGTTCTCGCCGGGAACGTCGATCCGCGCGGCCATCGATTTCGAGTACCGCCGCCGCTTCGGCCCGCCGCTGCCCGGCGCGGAGAGCATGCTGCTCGTCCCCGCTATGTGAGCCCATGCCGCTCAGGCGGCTGCATCAGCCCGTGCTACGCTAAGGCGGATGCCCGTATCGGTACGGCCGCTGGAGCGGTCGGAATGGAACGTCCTGCGCGACCTGCGCCTCTTCGCGCTGCAAACGGAGCCCGGCGTTTTCTTCAGCTCGTACGCGCGCGAGGCTCCGCTCAGCGCCGAAGAATGGCAGACGCGCATGACCGGCCCGGACCGCCAGGTGTTCGGCGCGTTCGATGTCGACCGGCTGATCGGAATCACCGGCGTGGTCCCGTTCCGCGACGATCCCTCCGGCGAAACCGCGATGCTCGTGATGTCGTACCTGCTTCCGGATTACCGCGGCCGCGGGCTGTCGGCGCTCTTCTACGATGCGCGGCTGCGCTGGCTGCGCGAGCGCCCGCAGTTCAAGCGCGTTGTAGTCTCACACCGCCGCTCGAACGATGCGTCGCGGCGCGCGAACCAGCGCTACGGTTTCGAGCTGATCGCCACGGTGCCGACCACCTGGCCCGACGGCGGCGTCGAAGACGAGCTGATGTACGAGCTCCGTCTCGCGCAGGCGAACGACGGCGCGCCGTGACCGGAACGAAAACGCCGCGGATGACCGAGACGATCGCGGAGAAGCATCGGTAATGACCGAAGCATGCACGACGATGACGGGCGCAAACGAACGATGATCGACGCGTACTTCGGCATCGCGCGTGCCGGTTCGACCGTGCCGCGCGAACTGCGCGCCGGCCTTACGACGTTCCTCACGATGTCGTACGTGCTCTTCGTGAACCCGCAGGTGCTGGGCAGCGCGATCACCGGCGTGGACAACGTCTTCGCGAAGCTGCTCATCGTCACCGCGCTCGCCGCCGCGATCGGCAGCCTCCTGATGGCGCTCGTCGCGCGCTATCCGTTCGCGCAGGCGCCCGGCATGGGGCTGAACGCGTACTTCGCGTACACGGTCGTGCTGGGCCAGCACATCGCGTGGCAGACGGCGCTCGGCGCGGTGTTCGTGTCGGGCACGCTGTTCGTCATCCTCTCTTTGCTCGGCGTGCGCCAAGCCGTCGTGCGCGCGATCCCGAACCCGCTCAAGTTCGCGGTGACGGCCGGCATCGGCATGTTCCTCGCGTTCATCGGGCTCAAGAACGCCGGCGCGATCGTCGCGAACCCGGCGACGTTCGTCACGCTGGGACCGCTGACGTCGCCGCCGGTGCTGATCGCGCTGTTCGGTCTCATTCTCACCTCGGCATTGCTCGTGCGCCGCGTCCGCGGTGCGATCGTGTATGGTATCGCCGCCTCCACGCTGCTCGGCATCGTCGCGCACGCGCCGCTCTATCCGGGCGCGCACGGAACGCTCGTACCGTTCGGCGGTTTCGCGAACGGCGTCGTGGCAGTGCCCGTGTGGCCGAGCGGTCTGATCGGCGCGCTCGACGTTCGCGCCGCGCTCTCGCTCGGCGCGGCGGCGATCGTGTTCACGTTCTTCTTCGTGGACTTCTTCGACGCGACGGGAACGCTGGTGGGTCTCGCGACGCGCGCCGGTTTCGTCGACGCGAACGGCGACTTGCCGCGCGCGCGCCGCACGTTCGCATCGGACGGTTTGGCCGCGATGTTCGGCGCCGCCCTCGGCACGAGCACGACGACGGCGTACATCGAAAGCGCCGCGGGCATCGAAGAAGGCGGACGCACTGGTCTCACCGCGCTCACCGTCGCGGTGCTCTTCGTCCTGGCGACGCTGCTGTGGCCGCTGGCT
>JAXDMB010000300.1:0-8646 GCA_034666325.1 Vulcanimicrobiota bacterium | reverse complement strand
CTGTTGAAGCCTTTTGCGCCTTCGCTTCGCTACGGAGCGCCTCCGCGTTGCTACGGCGCGAAGGTATTGTTGAAGCCTTTTGCGCCTTCGCTTCGCTCCGGCGCGTCTCCGCGCGAATGCGCGGAGACTCGCCCAACGGGCGAAAAAAATCAAACTGAACCTTCGCGCCGTAGCGGAGCGGAGGCGCTGAAGCGCTCCGACCACCGAATGCGGCCCGTGAGCTGCATCGTGACGAACAGCGTGACGATCGCTCCGATCGTGATCGACAGCCCGCTGTAGCCCTCGTCGAACAGCGCGTACGAGAACAGGATCAAGTAGAAGAACTGCGCGAGCGCCGCTTCCACCGCGGCGAAGCGCAGCCCGACCACCAGCCGCAGGTAGGAGATCGTCAGCGCCGTCGAGACCGCGGCGCACAGCACGAACGCGTACTCGACGCGGATGCGGTCGACCGTGTACGCGAACAGCAAGTGAAACGCGAAGAACGCGGCGGCGAGGAACAGATAGTTGATCGGGTGCAGCTCCGTGCGGCGCAGCGTCGTGATCACGAGCATCACGAAGACGTAGAACAGCAGCGACAGCGGCGCCCAGAACGTGATGCGCTGCGCGAGCGGTCCGGGCTGCAGTGGCTTGGGAAACGTCATCCCGATCCCGGCGCCCGTCACGAGCTCGCGGTACGACCACGCCAGTTCCCAGCCGCCGGGAATCTCGCGCTCCGCCGTGGGCGCGAGCGTCTGCCGCGGGAAGTCGATCGCCTTGAAGTTCGTGCGCATCGTCAGGACGACGTCGCGCGCCGTCACGACGCCGGGCCCCAAGCGGTACTGCCACGTCCCCAAGCCGCGCGAGCGGTAGCCGACCGCCACGGACGCCATCTTGCCTGCCGCGGCCGGGATCGTGACCGTGAGAGTCCCGTTGCTGCTGGCCGCTGCGACGCGCCGGCCGTTCACGGCGACCGTGACGTCGTCGTACGTTCCGGCCTCGGACGGCAGCTTGAAAGACATCCGCAGCACCCCGTCGCGCCGGGGGTTCACGACGCCGTACGTCCCGGCGAACGTGACGCCGTACGTGTTGTACCAGAGCAGGCCCTTGCGGCGCAGATCGAGCGCCAGCGCGACGTTCACGCGCGAGGAGGACGGATCGACGGCGGACGTCTGCGCCTTCTTGCCGGCGTAGACCGTGGTGTCGAACGACGGGGCCCCCTGCTCGAGCGCCGTGCCCCACAGCGCCCCGAGCGAGTCGCGCTGCGCGAAATCGGACGCCTCCGTCCGAACGACGAGCGTCGCGCCGAGGATGAACCACCCGACGGCGGCCACCGCGAGCACGAGAAAGATCCCGAAGAGGTACTTGGCGCTCAACATTCCGTCGTCTCTGCCTCGCAAAGCTTGTGCATATTGCAGACTTTGTATCACAGAGTGTTGACGGGAGCAAGCCTCAGCGGGCGAGGGCGGCGGCCTACTTCTGCTTGGGATCGAGCGCGTCGCGCAGCCCGTCGCCGAGCAGGTTGAAGCCCAGCACCAGCACCGTGATCGAGACGCCCGGAAAGATCAGCGCCCAGGGCGCCGAGAGCCAGTAGTCGCGCGCGTCGTTGAGCATCGCCCCCCACTCGGGCGCGGGCGGGCGCGCACCCAGGCCGAGATACGACAGGCCGGCGGCCTCGAGCTCGGCCGTCGCGATTCCGAGCGTCGCCTGCACGAGCAGCGGGGCGAGGATGTTCGGGAGGACGTGGCGCGCGAGCACCGCCGGCGCCCGGGCGCCGATCGCGCGCGCCGCTTCGACGTACTCGTGCTCCTTGACGGCGAGCACCGAGGAGCGCGCGAGCCGCGCGTATTGAGGAACGTACACGATGCCGACCGCGATCATCAGGTTGGTGATGCTCGGCCCGAGGATCGTCGTGATCCCGATCGCGAGGATGATCGAGGGGAACGCCAGCATGACGTCCATCGCGCCCATGAGCAGCGCCTCGGCGCGTTTGCCGGCGTAGCCCGCGATCAGGCCGATCAGCGTTCCGGCCGTGATCGCCAGCCCCACCGCGACGAACCCGATCCGGATGGAGATGCGCGCCCCGAAGAGGATGCGCGCGAACACGTCGCGCCCGAGCTTGTCGGTGCCGAACCAGTGCGCGCCCGAGGGAGCCTGCGCGCCCTGCGCGACGTTCTGCGCGAGCGGATCGCTCGCGGCGACGAGCGGCGCGCAAACGGCGAGCAGGACGATCAGCGCCACGACCGCCGCTCCCACCACGGCGCCGGGAGCCTTGCGGAAACGGCGCCAGACGTCGGCGGCGAACGTGCGGGACGGGGGGTCGAGCTCGGCCGCGGCGTCCAGCTCGGTCGGGCTCGGAACGGCGATCATCGGTACCGGTCCCCGTCTACGGAGCGCCGCGATCCAATGCCTTTGGGCGTCTTGGCCGTCTCATGACAGTATTAGGAGGAGATTGGAACCAGATGAAAGCAGGGTTTCCTCGCAGCCTTTAAGGTTGCGTTCACCTTCCCAACGAGGTAGTGCGTTTGCTCAACGAGCTCACGCACCGCACCAAGGCCGGATATCGCAATGCACTAGCGGTTGCGATGATTCTGGCGTTCGTGCTGTGCTCCATGCCGTCGGCTTTTGCGCAGGTCATCACCGGATCGATCCAAGGCACCATCACCGCCAGCCAGGGAAATACGAAACTGGCCGGAGTGCAGGTCACCGCCACGGCTCCTTCCGCGCGTTACACTGCCACCACCGACGCCAACGGTTTTTTCTCGATCCAAGGCGTCACGCCGGACACGTACGCGGTCGCGTTTTCCCGCACGGGATACGAGACGTTTACGCTGACCGGGGTGACCGTCGTCCAGGGCCAAGCCGCAAACGTGTCGACGCCCTTGAACCAGTCGCTCCAGCGCATCGGCCGCACGCAAGCGCGTAGCACCACCGGCGCGTTCCAGCCGACTCAAACCACCGACCAGTACAACGTCGGTACGACCCAGATGACCACGACCCTCGGCAAGCAGGGCGGGACGAGCGAGAGCAACCTGCTCGCGTCAATTCCCGGCGCTTCCTTCGACTCCAGCGGCTACCCCGTGCTTCGCGGCGGCCGTGAGACCGAAGAAGGCTTCCAGTACGAGGGCATCGACTATACCGACGCGTTCACCCACCAGTTCGTCAACTCGCTGATCCTCAACGGCGCGTCGAACTTCCAGGTGACGCCGGGCGCGGGCGACGCGTCGATCGGCAACGTCGGCACCGGCGCGATCAACATCGTCGCCAAGCGCGGCACGAACCCCAAGTTCGGCCAGTTCGAAGGCGACATTCGTGCCGGTCGCTACGAGCACCAGCTCCGCGGCGAGTACGGCTGGGCGACGCCCAACGGCCGCTTCTCGGAGTACGCCTCGGGCGTGTTCGACCGCAACGCGTACAACTACGGCGGCTCGGGCCAGAACCCGCTGCTGATCGGCTGCGCGTTCTCGTGCCGCACGCTCGACAAGTCCAACGAAGTGACGAACAACTTCGTCTACAAGTTCGGCAAGGACAACAACCAGTCGCTGCAGTTCTTCTACGACAACACGCAGTTCGACCTCAAGCTCGGCTTGGCGCAAGGCCCGGTGGGCCCCTATTATGCGACCAACGACGCGCTGTGGGTCAACACTGCGTTCGCGTTCAACTTCGTGAACAACACGCAAGCCATCCAGGCGGTGACGCCGTTCGTCTACGGACAGCGTTTCCTCACCGACCGCATCGGCGCGGACGGCAGCGACCGCAAGGTCGAGAACGGCAGCCAGCCCAACGAGACGTTCAAGCTTCAGTACTCGAACAGTCTGAACGCGACGACGTTCGTCACGGCGAAGTTCTACCGTGTCAACTCCGTCGTCCAGTTCGACGACCCGCTGCGCGGTAATTCCGTGCAGTTCGACGACGCGTCGTCGCAGCAGGGCGGTCAGCGCACCGGCTTCGCCATCGACGGCACCAAACAGCTCGGCTCGAAGAACCTCCTCGGTTTCGGCGGTAAGTTCGAGTACCTGACGCCGATCTTCTCGTTCCCGTCGGCAACCGGTGGGTTCTACGCCTTCACCGGCGGCGGCGGCGGAAGCAGCGTCGAGTCGCAGGACTTCTATCCGGCCGGTCTCGCCGGCGGATGTCCGTTCCAGAACCCCGCGACAGGCGCGAACCTGCGCTGCGGCTACCTGTTCGGCTTCGGGTTCACAGGCGTGTCAAAGGGTTGCCCGCTGAACATCACGACGGGCGCCAACGTCTGCACGCCGGGAGCGGCGGTAGGATCCGCTACGGGTCCGCTCGCGCCCGCGATCAACCTGCCGTACGCGGACGAGAGCACGCACACGCCGCGCCAGGACATCGCGATCTACCTCAAGGACACGTTCTCGCCGACGGACCGGCTCAAGTTCGACGTCGGCCTTCGCATGGACGGCGTCAACTGGCGGTCGCCCTCGTGCGACATCAACTGGTGCCTCCCCACGTCGTTCACCACGGACGCCGCGGGCAACAACACGTACCAGTTCAACTACTCCAAGGACACGCGTACCCCGCGCGTGTGGCAGCCGCGCTTGGCGTTCTCGTACCAGTTCACGCGGAACGACTCGATTCGCGGGACCTACGGCCGCTCGGTGCAGTTCGCCCCGATCGCCGCGGTCGATACGACGAGCCCGGAAGTCGCCTATGCGGCGTTCCGCGGCATCCCGTCGGTCGACCAAGTGAATCATCCGATCGCCGCGGCGCCATTCGGCACGGCGGCGACCTTCTGCGGAACCAGCGTCTTCCTGGGCTTCCAAGACCAGCCGTGCAAAGACTATGCGCAGCAGCTGTACTGGGAGAACCAGCAGGCGACGAACGGCGTGCCGATCACGCCGCTGCTTCCGACGACCTTCAACAACTTCGACTTCACGTACTCGCACCAGTTCCCGAAGGGTGTGGCCGTGAAGATCACCCCGTTCTACACCAAGTCGTTCAACCAGGTCGCGTCGACCGCTCAGCCGCTCGTCCAGAACGGCGTGGTGGTCACGAACCCCGTCACCGGCGCGCCGGTGCTCGGACCTGCGGTTCAGTCCAACCAGGGCAAGAACCAAACCACCGGCGTGGAATTCTTCCTCACGAAGGAAGCCGCGTACGGGCTCTCGGGATCCCTCTCGCTGACGTACCAGAACGAGTTCTCGAACGTCGTTCCGACGTCCGCGAGCGAGGACTTCTTCCCGTCGATCCCGCCGGCGTCGCTCCAGCTCGGCAACCTCTACCGCGTCGGCTTCTTGTCGCCGTTCGTCGGTACGCTGTCGCTGCAAGAACGCACGCGCAGCGGATGGCGTATCAACCCCGTCATCTACTACAACCACGGCTACCCGTACGGTGCGGGTCTGCTCACGGCGGCGACGGTCAACGGGCTACCGTACAACGTGCCGAACACGAACGTCACGAACTCGTCGCAGCTCAGCGCTGCGGCCGGCGCGACGCGGTACGTCGATCCCCGGAATCCCGGCTCGGCATTCGCGCCGAACATCGCCGCGACGCGCGGCACGCCGGAGAACACCGCCGCCGGCGGTGAGCTCACCGCGGCGCGGTTCTACCCCACCCAGTTGACGATCGAGTACCAGTCGCCGCGCAATCCGCGCTCGACGTACGGTGCGCTGATCTTCAACCTGTTCAACCAGCTGTACGCTCAGCCGGCGCTCAACACACGGTACCAGCCCGTTGCGAACGGCATCTCGGGCCCGTACTCCGGGTACTCCTCGTCGGCAACGAGTCCGGTCTTCTACGGCGTCCGTAACTTCCTGGGCCTCGTGAGAGGCAACCAAGCGTACCTGCTGCAGCCGACCAATCAGCCGCGTACGGTGCAGTTCTACTACCAGCTCAACCTCTAGGAGGGCGCGTGCGCGCAATTTACAAGACGCTCGGCAGCGCTGCGGGGATCTCGATCCTCGCAGCCTGCACGGGCGGCCAGGCCGGCATCGAGCCCCCCTCAACGGCGGCTAATGTCCAAGGTACGAGTACGCTCCAGTTCCGCGTCGGAACCGTGAACTGGCGAGGGCTCGCGACGTTCACCAACACCGTCGTGACCTTCCGCCAGCCGAACGGGCTGTCGGCGACGCTGTACAACTCGCCGACGATCACCGGCCCGGCCGGATTCGTCGTTCCGACCGTCGTCCCAACGGCGTGCCTCGGCACGTCCGCGGCGACGACGGCATCGGGCGCCGGTACCGATGCGGGAACCGCGAACATCAGCTCGACGCAGCCGACCCAGCCGGGTACGACGGCGGTCGCCACGACGTTCGCCCAAGTCGGCGGCGCCTTCGCCTACGGGTTCGCTCCGGCGGACTCGACCACCGGCGGTGCCGCCCTCTATGCCGGAAATCCGGCCGGACGCCTGTTCGCAACGCAGATCGGCACCGTTTCGGACGTCTATCCCCAGCCGATCTACTGCTCGTCGACGCGGAAACTGCCGTACGTTCTCGCGCCGCCGGCGACCACTCCGGACTTCCACAATCCGGCGCTCGGGTTTCCGGGCGGGTTCATCGGTTACGACTCCGGCTTCATGACCTTCGGCGTCGCTCCGGTGGCGGGCAGCTACGCCCTCCACCTGACGGTGCCGAGCGCCACGATCGGCGTCAACTCCGCCGTCTTCGACCAGACCGCGAGCATCACGACCACGACGCCTATGGCGACCGTGGCCCCCGTGGTGATCGCGGAGCCGGGCGGGGCCGGTACGGCGGTCACCTTCACCGTCGCACCCGCTCCGGCCGGCGCGACGTCGCAGGTGCTCTACGTCGTCAACCAGTCGACGGGGACGTACTTCTCGTTCAACGCCGGGACGGCCGGCGGCGTGTTCAGCCTCGCAGCCGCGAACTTCACGGCGGGTGACGTCATCCGCGCGTACGTCGCGGCCGCGAACTGGGACATCGTCGGCGACGGACCGCCGGCGAACATGTCGACGGCGCCTCCGCTGCCGACGCAGACGGACGTCTCGCTTTCCAGCCTCACGTCGGTCGCCTACCTCTAAGTAGCCGCTCGAAGCGAGGAAATCGCGGGCAGAGGGCGGTCCTTCGGGGCCGCCCTCCGCTTTTGTCATCGCAAAAGGTGATCTGCTCGGACGATACTCGAATACGATGACCGTGCGAACCACCGACCGCGCCCTGCAGGCGATCGAGGAAAAGCTCGACGCCGGGATCTCGCTCAGTCTGGACGACGGCCTCGCGCTGTTCCGCACGCCGGACGTCCACACGCTCGGGCGGCTGGCGAAGACGGCCAAGGAGCGCAAGAGCGGCAAGAACGTCTACTACGTTCTCAACCGCTACATCAACTCGACGAACGTCTGCTATGCGAACTGCACGTTCTGCTCGTTCGCGCGCGGTGAAAAGGACGCGGACAAGGTCCGCATGTCGGCCGACGAGGTCGTCGCGAAGGCGCTCGAGACCGGCACCAACTTCAACCAGCTCCACATCGTCGGCGGCCACGACCCGCGCCAGCTGACGCTCGACTACTGGCTGCCGCTCATGCGCCGCTTCAAGGAACTGCTGCCGCACGTGCAGCTGTCGCTGTTCACCGCGGCGGAGATCGACTACATGGCGCGCCGCCATCGCTTGTCGTACGACGAGATCTGCGGGCGGCTGCGCGAGGCGGGCCTCGACAACGTCAACGGCGGCGGCGCCGAAGTGTTCAGCGAGCGCTTTCGCAAAGAAGTGTGCCCCAACAAGGTCGACGCGGCGCACTGGCTGGAGATCCACGAGACGCTGCACCGCCACGGCGTCGCGTCGAACGCGACGATGCTGTACGGAACGATCGAGACGCTCGAGGAGCGCGTCGAGCACCTGATCATGCTGCGCGAGTCGCAGCACCGCGCGCCGGGCTTCAACGCGTTCATCCCGCTCGCGTTCCATCCCGACGGCAACGCGCTCTCGCACCACGGCTGGACGTCGGGGCTCGACGACATCCGCATGTTCGCCGTGTCGCGCTTGCTGCTCGACAACTTCGACCACATCAAGGCGTACTGGATGATCCAGGGGCTGAAGGTGTGCCAGCTCGCGCTCGAGTTCGGCGCCGACGACATGGACGGCACGCACGGCTCGACGGACGAAGAGCGCATCTACCACAGCGCCGGCACGCAGTCGGGACAATACGTGGACGACCGCGAGTTCCGCCGTTTGATCGAGCAGGCCGGCTACGTCGCGGTGCGCCGCAACTCGACCTACGAGACGTTCCCGCACGACTGGAAGCCCGAGGACGGGCGGCCGGTTCCCGCACTCGCGGGCGCGGGCGTCTGACCGGCGTGCGCAAGCTGCGCTACGGCCGGATCGCGTACGTCAACGTCGCGCCGGTCGAGACGGCGTTCGACGTGGGCGCGGTCGTGCGCGACGTGGACGTGTTCGGTGCGGTGCCCACGCAGCTCAACGCGGCGATGTCAGAAGGCCGGCTCGACGCAGGCGCGATGAGCGCCGCACATTACCTCGCGCACACCGATGAGTTCGAGCTGCTCGGCGACCTGTGCATCGCCGCCGACGGGCCGGTTCGCACGGTGCTGCTCGTGTCGCCGCAGCCTCCCGCGCTGCTCGGCGACTCCACGATCGCCGTCACGTCGCATTCGGCGTCGGGTCGCGCGCTGCTCGCGGCGCTGCTCAGCGGCTTTCGCGACGTGCGTCCGCGCTACGAGGTGGTCGACGACGCGCTCGCCGC
>JAXDMB010000299.1:0-8779 GCA_034666325.1 Vulcanimicrobiota bacterium | reverse complement strand
TCGCCGTACGTGACGGCGGTCGGCGGGACGAGCCTGACCGCGAACCCCGCTAGCCCGCGCGGCTGGACGGAGACCGTCTGGTCGGGCTCGGGGAACGGCTGCAGCATCATGGTCGGCCTGCCCTCGTGGCAGACGGTCGCCGGCGGATGCGCGGCGCGCTCGGTGCCGGACGTCTCGATGCTGGCGGACTCCGCGGTCGGCGTGACGATCTACAGCACCGCCGAGAAGGGCTGGGTGACTCTGGGCGGCACCAGCGTCGGCGCCCCGTTCGTCGCGGGCCTCTACGGAGCGGCCAACGATTACGGTGCGGGGACGGTCGGTGCGCCCGCCATCTACGCCGCGCTCGGGAGCTTCAATCCCGTGACGGGTACCAACGGCAGCCCCAACGGGCTCGCCGGGTTCTGATCGAGCCAGTCATGTCGAGCGAGCGGGTCCCGGCTTCTCATCGAGTCGCGTCCCGCTCGCGTTCGAGGTCGTCATGAACCGACCCCATGACGCGCGGCGCACGGTCGCCGCCGCCAACTCCCGAACCTTCCCGCGCGAGCGGCTCTACGCGCGGCTCGACGCCGCGCTGCAGTGCCCGATCGCGCTGGTGATCGCGGACGAGGGCTTGGGGAAGAGCACGCTGATTCGCGATTACGCCGCGTTGCGGCGGACGGCGCACATACGGTTCTCCGCAGGTCCGGAGCACGCCGCGCCGGGCGAGCTGTTGCGCGGGCTTGCGGCCGCGTTCAGCGGCATCGCGCCCGCGATGGCGCGGTCGGCGGGCCCGGCCGCGGCGAAGCTCGAGCAGGCCGACGGCGAGATTTCCGCGCTGGCGTGGGCGCGCGAGCACCTTGCGGGCACGTCGGCCACCGTCGTGCTCGACGAGCTGCACCACGTCATCGGCGAGCCGCGCTGCGCATCGTTCCTGTGCGCGCTGATCGAATCGACGGTTCCGCAAATCCGGTGGATCGTCGCGGCGCGCGAGGCGCCGCTGCTGCCGGTACCGCGCTGGCTGGCGTCCGGACTGTGCGACCTCCCGATCGAGTCGGACGAGATGCGCGTTCAGCCGCTCGAGATTCGCGCCGCGTTCGACCGCGCGCGCGTGGCGCTCGGCGAAGAAGAAGCCGCGGCGCTGGCGGAACGCACCGGCGGCTGGCCGCTCGGACTCAGCGTCGCGCTCGCAACGCGGCGCATCGACGCGCCGCTGACGCGCGACGACGTCTACGAGGGGCTGATCGACGCCGCGTTCAGCCGCTGCTCCTCCGACGAGCGCGACCGCATTTTCGAGATCGCCGCGGTCGGGCGCTTCGATGAGAGCATTCTCGCCGCGCTCGAATGCGACGGGGGCTTTGCCGAGGAGCTCGTGGACTGCGAGCTCGTGCACGCGCTCGACGACGCGACGCACGCGTTCTACGAGCCGTGCCGCGAGCGAATCGCTTCGCGGCTCGACCGGCTGTCGGCCGCATATCGCGGTACCGTCCTCGACCGCGCCGCCGGCGCGCTCGAGCGCGCCGGCCGCTGGCGCGAAGCGATCGCGCTGCGCATCCGCGCGGGCGACGCGGAGAACGTCGCGGCAGGGCTCGACCGCCGCGGTTTCAAGGCGCTCGACCAGGGTGAAGTCGCCGTCGTGGCGCGTGCGCTCACCGCGCTCGACGAACGCACGCTGACGCAGCATCCGATCGCGCTGGCGCTCAAGGCGGCGCTTGCATCGCTCGACGAGAGCTTCGACGTCTCCGAGGCGTGGTTCCGGATGGCGATCGACACCGCCCACGACGGCGAGCGCCGCGAGATCGTCATCCGGTACGGGATGGATCTGGTGCGGCGCGGCCGGCACGACGTGATCGAGCTGCTCGAGGAAGAAGCGGCGCGCGAAGAGACGCGCGCGAGCGCCGACGCCGATGCCGCCCTCTGGGCGCTGCTCGGCACCGCGTACGTCGAAGCGCATCGCATCGAGAGCGCGCGCAAAGCCGCGCGCCGCGCGCTCGTGCGCCTGCCCGGCGTCGTCGACGACATGCTGCGCGCGCGCATTCTGCACCAAGCGTCGTACGTCGCGCTGAACGAGGGCGACTGGGCGTCGGCGAAGAGCTTGGCCGAGCGCGCGCTCGCGCGTGCCGACGAGACGTTCTTGTTCGACCTCGCCGCGCGCGCGCTGAGCGTGCTCTTCAACGTCGCGATGCTGCACGAGGACGACGTCCCCGCTGCGCGCGAGGCGCTGCGGCGGCTCGAAGAAGCCGGCCGCAAATCCGGTAACGCCGGGCTGCGGCTGTACGCGATCTTGAACGCCTACGCGATCGAGGTGGACGCCGGCGACGTCGCGGCGCTGGAGCGGCTGAACCGCCAGCTCGGCGAGATGCAAGTGCTGCTGACCCCGATGGTCAGCGAAGGGTTGCTGCCGGCGCAGGCACTGCGCGCGGCGTGGGACGGGCGCTTCGAGCACGCCTACGATCTGCTCGCGCCCGGCGTGGTGAATCTGTTCGACGACGATCGCATCGCCTACCGGTGGGCCGAGATCGCCGTGTACGGCGCGGCCGCGGGAAAGCACGACGCGGCGCGCGACGCGATCGCGCGCTCGCGCGAGAGCTTGCGGAACCTGGCCGTGGACCAGCCGCTCGCGATGCGCACCGTCGCGTACCTCGCGCTCGCGGAGAATTTGCTCGACGACGACGATGCGGCGTTCGCGTCGATCGCGCAGGCGCGCTTTGCCGCCGCCAACGCGCACGGGCGCATCCGCTCGCTGGTCGAAACGGTCGCGGCGTTTCACGAGTGCCGCACGCGCGGCGACGAAGCGGTGCTGTGGCTCGGCGACATGCTCGACGAATTGCAGCGGCGCGAGTTGGGCGGCGTAGCGCGCTTCATCGGGCGGCTGCCGATGGAGACGGTCGATCTTCGCGGCTCGCCGCGCTCACGCGGTGAGGTTGTCACGCTTGCCGCCGCCAGCGAGGTGGCGCGATGAGCGCGATGCCGTCGATCCGCCGCGCAGACAGCGCGCGGCTCGCCGCCGCCGTGAACGGGTACGCACCCGGCATCGTGAAAACCGCGCTCGACCGGCTCGGGCCGGCTGAGCGCACCGTCGCCGCGAAAGTCGTGGCAACGCGCTTCGTCGAGCGGTGCGCCGCGTCGACCGCCGACGGCGACTGGAGCATCGTCTCGGCCTGGGTGGACGCCGCGTGCGCGCGCTACGCCGGAATCCTTTCCACGCACGAGATTTTCGCCGCGGCGCTCGACGGCGTAGCGGCAACGCTCGACCTCTCCGCCGACGTGCGCACGCGGCGCGCGTTCGAGCAAGCTCGCTCGAGCGTCGAGTCGGTGATCGCGCGCCCGCGCGCCGTCGCGCGGCCGGCGCCGGGATGCGAAGCGGTCGACGAGATCGACGTCGTCCTCGACGGTCTGCTCACGCAGCTCGACCAGAGCGACACGCTGACGGCCGAACATTCGCGCGCGGTCGCGTCGTGGTGCGCCCGGCTCGCGAAGCGCCTCGGCTCGTCGAAAGAAGAGATCGTCCATCTCACGCGCGCCGGCTTGATCCACGACATCGGCAAGGTGACGACGCCCGCGGAGATCCTTGGTGCGCCGCGCCGCTTGAGCGACGACGAGATGAAGATCATGCGCATGCACGCGGCAGCGGGCGCGCTGATCGTCGCGGAGGTCCCGCTCATCGCGAACCTCGTACCGGCCGTTCGCAACCACCACGAACGCTTCGACGGCAGCGGCTACCCCGACGGCCTCAAATGGGAAGCGATCCCGCGCATCGCGCGCATCGTCGCCGTCGCGGACGCGTTCAACGCGATGATCGGCCGCCGCCCGTACCGCCCACCACTCGCCCCGTCGATCGCGCTGGAACGTCTCGTCGAAGGACGCGGCGACCAGTTCGACCCGGACATCGTGGACGCAATGATCGACGTGGTAGGCAACCGGGCCTAGTCGAGCTCTTCGGGCGCATAGATCATCACCAGCAAGGGTCCGTCGCGCGGGTCGAGCACTGCGGCTTCGGGCACGAAGCCGGCTTTTTCGAACGCGCGTATGGCGCGCTGATTGCGAACGGACGGATCGATCGTGATGCGCTTCCACCCGAGCTCGCCGCGCACGTGATGCGCGAGAGCTGCCACTGCATCGGAGCCGTAGCCGCGGCCGTGCTCGGACGGCACGAGCACGATGTCGATGCCGCCGATCAGCGGTTCGTCGCTCCACGCCTGAACGTAGCCGATGGGGACGTCGTCACGCAGCACGATGAACGAGTGAACGATCTCGTCGCCCACGTGCCATCCGAGATACGTCCGAGCAACCTCGTCCTCAGACTTGGGAACGCCGCCCCACCACTGAACGAACGCGGGATCGCCGAACCATCCGGCGAGTAACGGCAAATCGTCGCGCGTCACGCGCCGCAGCGACGTGCGCTCACCGCGGATCATCAGGCCACCAAGGACGAGCAAGACCCGCGAGCGTGAGCCGCGCGGGTCGTGAGTTGTGGAGACAGGGGGACTCGAACCCCCGACATCCTGCTTGCAAAGCAGGCGCTCTACCAGCTGAGCTATGTCCCCGGGCACGCTTTTGCTTCGCCGAAGAGGTGCGGCACCGCCTTCGCAGAGCATTATGGCCTAATGTCCCCGGCTGCCACGACGCCCATGCCGTACCCGGACGCTCCGCGGGTGGATCAGATCGACGAGTACTTCGGGACGCGGGTCGCCGACCCGTACCGCTGGCTCGAGGAGGTCGACTCCCCGCAGACTCAGCGTTGGATCGCCGAAGAGAACGAGCTGGCTGAGTCGGTCCTCGCGACCGTCCCGCAGCGCGAGGCGATCCGCCGACGACTCACCGAAGTCTGGAACTACGAGCGCCGCTCCGTCCCCGAGAAGACCGGCGAGCTCTACGCCTACTTCCGCAACACCGGCCTGCAGAACCAGGCCGTTCTATCGGTGACGCGCGATCTGGCCGAGCCCGGCCGCGTGCTGCTCGATCCGAACACGCTCTCGCCCGACGGCACCGTCGCGCTCTCCGGCGCGGAGTTCAGCTACGACGGTTCGCGGCTCGCGTATGCGATCTCGGCGTCGGGTTCCGACTGGCAGGAATGGCACGTGCGCGACGTCGCGACCGGCGGCGATCTGCCCGACGTCATTCGCTGGTCGAAATTCTCCGGCGCGTCGTGGACGCGCGACGGGAGCGGGTTCTACTACAGCCGCTACGACGAGCCCGCGTCCGGGAGCAAGTACAAGGACGCGAACTACTACCACAAAGTGTACTTCCACCGGCTCGGCACGCCGCAGTCCACGGACGTGCTGGTGTACGAGCGCCCTGATCACAAAGACTGGAACTTCGGCGCGATCACGACCGAGGACGGGCGCTATCTCGTGCTGGACGTCAGCCGCGGCAGCGCGCCGGAGAACGCGATCTTCGTCAAGGATCTCTCGTCCGGCGGACCGGTTGTGGAGCTCGTGCCGCACGAGGACGCGCGCTACGCCTATCTCGCCAACGACGGCAGCGCGTTCTATTTTCTGACGACCAAAGACGCGCCGCGCGGCCGCATCATCGCGGTCGACTTGCGCGACGGCGCACGGCGCGAGATCGTCGCGCAGTCCGACGACGCGCTCGACGGCGCGACGTTCTTCGGCGACCGCGTCGTCGCATCGTATCTGCACGATGCGCTCGCGCGCGTCGTCCTGTTCGCGCTGGACGGACGGCTGCTGTCGGAAGTCGCGCTGCCTGGCCTCGGCAGCGTGGCCGGCTTCGGCGGCAAGCGCACCGACCGCGAGACGTTCTACAGCTACACGAGCTACACCGAGCCGACGTCGATCTATCGCTACGACGTCGAGCGCGGGCTGTCGACGCGTGTGTTCACGCCGCAGATCCATTTCGACGCGACCGCGTTCGCGAGCGAGCAAGTGTTCTACACCTCGAAGGACGGCACGCGCGTTCCGATGATCGTGACGTGGAAGAAGGGCACGAAGCGCGACGGCACGGCGCCGGCGATCCTCTACGGCTACGGCGGGTTCGACATCTCGCTCACGCCCGCGTTCTCGTCGGCCGTGCTGGTGTGGCTCGAGATGGGCGGCATCTACGCCGTCGCCAACCTTCGCGGCGGCGGCGAGTACGGTGAGGGGTGGCACCAGGACGGGATGAAGGCGAACAAACAGAACACGTTCGACGACTTCATCGCGGCGGCCGAGTTCCTGATCGCGGAGAACTGGACGTCGATCCCGAAGCTCGCGATCCACGGCGGCTCCAACGGCGGGCTGCTCGTCGGCGCGTGCATGACGCAGCGGCCCGAGTTGTTCGGCGCCGCGCTGCCGACGGTCGGCGTGCTCGACATGCTCCGGTTTCAGCGTTTCACCATCGGTTGGGCGTGGACGTCGGACTACGGCTCGTCCGACGACGCGGCGGACGTCGCGATGCTGCTCGGCTATTCGCCATATCACAACTTGGTGAAGGGCGAGCGCTATCCCGCAACGCTGATCACGACGGGCGATCACGACGACCGCGTGTTCCCCGCGCACTCGTTCAAGTTCGCCGCCGCGCTGCAGCACGCGCAAGGCGGCGACGCACCGATCCTCTTACGCGTGGAGACGAAAACCGGACACGGCGCCGGAAAACCGACGGCAAAGCTGATCGACGAGGTGGCAGACCGCTACGCCTTTCTCGTCAAAGTGCTCGGCGTGGAGTAGCCTGGGGCGCGCGCCGCGCTTGTCCGCGGCGCGCGTCCCGTCGGGACGTCAGAAGCGCTCGTAGCGCATGGTGTTCCAGGTCACGGAGTCGGACGCATTGGCCAGCCGGCCGTAATGTGCGAGCGTCTGCGCCATCTGGGTGTCCGGCGATCCCGGCGCCGACGTCGCCGACGAAACGATGGACGTACCCAGCACGGCAGTGGCGTCGAGCACGAGCGAGTTGTCGTTTCCCGAGTTGACCGCGTTCACTTCGAACGTGTACGAGCTCGTCTGCGGCGCGGCGGGCGTGGTGTAGCTCAAGAGCGATACGATCAGCGTCGTGGAGGTGGTCGCTGCGAACCCGGCGCTCGACGTTGCGGTCGCGGACGTCGTGACCGTCCCGGCGACCGCGAAGCCGCCGGACGTTGCGGTGATCGTCACTTGCCCCGATTGATTGCCGAGATACGTAACCGGGGTGGCGACGGCCGTCCCCGACACGTACGCGTTTGTACCGGCGCTGTTGATGGAGGAGGCGACGCCCGCCGCGATCGCGGTCAGCCCTGCGGTCACCTCGGCGGAGGTCACCGTATGAACGGCGTTGACACCATTGACGGTGTACGTGATCGTGTCGCCGGCGACGAAGGTCCCGTAGACGAACACGCGCACGCTCCCGCCGAGCAGAACGGTGAACGTGGCCGTCGAGTGCATCAACGCGAGGCTGCCGCGCATCCGGGCGCGGAACGACCCGTTGAGCCAGATGGCGTTCGCGGCGATCGGAACCGATTCCAGCAGCGTGTACGCCGTCGTCCCGGAGAGCGACGGATAGGTCGCGGTGATGGCGTCCGGCCACGCGGAGTTCCCTCCCGCCGCGAAAGATTTCGGATCGATATTCGTGGCGATGCGCATGTCGTACGGCAGGTTGCCGTAACAGGTGTTGCCGTTGAGCGTGATCTGCGACTCCGAGACGCCGCCCGAGGTAATCGAGATGCCGCCGATCGTGCTGTCCGGATACCCGCTGCCCGCGATCGTGTTCCCCGAGATGCTCGTCCCGACGCCGGTGTTCTCGCCGGCCACAGTGGTGCCCATGAAATAGATGCCGCCGCCGTAGCAGTTGTAGATCTCGTTGCTGGCGACCACGGTCCGGTTTCCAGCGATGAAGAAGCCTGCGGCATTTCCTTGCGATGCGCTGAACGGGTTCGTGGCCTTGCCTGCGTTGTAGATGCGGTTTCCGGTCGCCACCAGGTCGTCCGGATAGCTTTCGAGGAACCAGCCGGACTGCTGCGCCATGTATCCATCACGATCGACGTTGTTCGAGATCGTGTTTCGCGGACCGGCGTTCACGACGCGCGACTCGCCGACGTTCTCGAACAGACAATTCGAAACGATGGAGTCGCTCGCCTGAAGCCAGACCCCGTGGAACGACAGGTTGATGAAGCGGCTGTTCGTGATGAGGTACCGCACGCCGAGGCCTGTGCCCGACGAGCCGAAGAACGCCGGAATGAAGAGCGGCGTCGTTCGACCCGATCCGCTGAGCTCGAACGTGCAGTCGTCGATCGTGACGTCGGACATTTGGACGCCGCCAGTGCCGTCGCAATAGACTCCCGGGCCCTGCATGTTGTAGAAGCGAACGCGGTGCACCGAGATGAAGCTGGAGGCGAGAAACGCGACCAGCCCGGAGTTCATGCGCGTCGCATCGGCGTAGCCGTTGCCCCATATCTGCATGTCGCGGATCGTGATCCGGCTCTTGCCGTTCGCGAGAAAGATCCCGTTTTGCTGCCACGCCGTTCCGGCTTGCTTGACGATCGTCGCGCTGCCCTGGCCTTCGACGATGAGATTGCTCCCGCCGAACGTGACCCAGTCGGAAACGAGATATGTGCCGATCGGAAAAAAGACGATGCCGCCGCCGCCGCTCACGACGGCGTTGACGGTATTTTGAATTGCGGTCTTGCTGTCCGACGCCCCTGTGTTGTCGGCGCCGTAATCCAAGACGTTATACACCCCGGTTGCCATTCGATTCCCTCGAGAGAAAGTGCGTGTCCTCGACGTTCGGTTCGGCGCGCGCCGTACCGCTCGCAAACGCGTCCATCAATCCGTCGAGCCGCGCTGTCGCGGAATGCTGGCACAACGCCGACCGCTACGCGTTCCTCGTCAAAGTGCTC
>JAXDMB010000298.1:0-6619 GCA_034666325.1 Vulcanimicrobiota bacterium | reverse complement strand
GCTGCAGCTCGTGCGTTCCGCCGTTGTAGTGCGCGCCTTTCGTCACGAAGGTGCGCGTGCGCCCGGGCCCCTGCGGCTCCGTGAACGTCACCGGCCCGGTGATGAGGATGTCGTTGCTGATCGTGTTGACCGTCACGCCGTCGGCTTTCATCAAAACGTCGGGTTTTCCGGCGCGGTGCAGCCGGCCGTCGCGCACGTGCGCGATCGACGCCTGCGAACCGTCCGCGCTCATCGTGACCGTGTCGTAGTCGAGCGACCACGAGCGCCCGTCGATGCGTTTGCCCAGCACGCGCCCGTTCACCAGCGTGTTGGGCGCGGCCAGGCGCTGCACTTGAATGTCGCCGCCCGCGCGCCCGATCTCGTAGCCCACCCACGCCAGCAACGCCAGCACGGCGAGCGCCACCGGAACGCGCCAGTTCACGCGTGCTTCCTCGCTGAGATGGCGAACGGACCGCGTGCGAACCGCGTTGCGAGGGGGAAGGCCCGGCGCAGCCCGAGCGCGCACAAAAGCGCGACGGCCGTACTGCGAACGGTCGCGGAGGAGAACAGGGTGCGTCGGCTCGTCACTGCCGTAGTCGTTGCGGCGATGTTAGCGATCTCAGGGTGCGGACGTCAGGTCACCGGGCTGAACCAGCCGAATGCCGGCGCGATCGTTCCGGTTGGGCAAACGCTCATACGTTTCGAGACGGCCGGCCAGCTCAGCTTCCAGAACGTCACGTACTTGATCGTGCTCAATACGTCCGGCAACGGCCAGCAACCGTATGCGCAAGGGTTTCAGAACAGCGATTTCAAGAACTGGTCGGCGTACTTCATCGTCGGCGGTGGGCAAGGCTTCGCGAACTTTCCCGGGCTGTTCCAGATCTTTCAAGATCCCGCTTCCGGCAACGCGAACAAGTTCCAGGTGCCGATTCCCGCCAACGCGCTGAACTTCCAGACGCAGATCCCGAACGTCAACTCGCAGTTCGGTTTTCAGATCACGTTCAACCGCTGTCTGCTCGATCTTCCGCCGCCGTCGGCCAACCCGCCCCCGCCGGTCACCTCCAACCGCACCTGCCCGCCGTACACGTACATCGCGACGAACTGGAACGTTAGCATCTTCACGCTGGACAGCACGAACTCGCCGATCGACTCGCTGGGCACCACGGGCCCGAACGACACGAGCTACAAGTTCGGCTTCGACACCGCGCAGCTCATCGCGACCAACAACTTCAAGCCCGGCGGCAGCGCGACGGTGCAGAACCCGGCCGCGCAGATCATCGGCATCGAAGTGTTCAGCACGCCGTCCAACGGCGCCGTCTCGAGCCCGTCGCCCGTTCCCTCGCCGAGCACGTCGCCGAGCGCCTCGCCGTCGCGCGCCCCCGTCTCCCGCTTCTAACGCGCCGCCGGGGCGCGCTACTCGACGTCGCAGGGCGGGTGGCCGCAGGCGCAGGTGGCCTCCATCTCTTCGTCCGTCGTGTCGCGCGACTCGCAGATATCGCTGCAGTACGCCGCGCCTTCCACGCCGCCGGTCACGGTGCAGTTGCACTCCTGGTGCTCGCAAGGCTGTGTGTAGGTGTTCATACGTGCCCTTGTACCGCGCGCGGCGGCGTTTCGATCAGAAGCCGCCCGTGAACGACGTGTTGGAGAAGCTCTGCGGAATGATGCTGCCCAGCGACGTCTGGCCGATCCCGAAGTTCGCCACGCGCGACGGGAACGCCAGCAGATCGATGGTCGCCGTCACTTGCTTGGTGTCCTGGCTGTACGCCAGCCGGATCTCGTAGCAGTTGCCGACGATGTGCCGGTAGTAGATGTTCTTGTTCTCGATCCGCATGTGCGCTTTCCAGTCCACGTTCGCCGAGAACTGCAAGTCGCTCTGATAGCCGAACGGCGTCGCGATCTGCACGCTGGTGCGGTCGAAGCCGTTCCCCGGACCGGGCGTGAAGTTGCCGCCGAGCAGCAGCGTCGAGCGCGGTGACGGGCGCGACGTGAGCTGATAGCCCACCGACTGCGCTTGGCGGTTGAAGTACGTCGTCGCGGTGAGCGACAGCGAGTACACGTCGCCGTTGAAGATGCGCAGCACGTCGCTGGCTTGTTTGGACCCGGTGCCCAGCACGTCGATCGACTTGAACGGTTCGGCGAACGGCCCGTTCACGTGCGACTCGTTGTACGAGATCGTGTTGAGCAGATGGCCGAACAGCGGCGTCGTGAGCGTCGCCTGCTGCCCGATCTGCGCCTTGAGATCGCCGGTGCCGTACGCGTCCTGCTGCACCGTCACCGTGCCCGAGAAATCGCTGCCGAGCACGTGCGCGAGCCCCGGCCCGATCGTGAAGCGCGCCTCACCGCGCGTCGTCGTGAGGCCGAGCTTGTCGACGTCCGGCTGCGCTTGCGGATCGCTGTAGAGGCCGAGCGTGTACTGCGCGGTGATCGGGAGCGCGCGCAAGCGCGGGAACAGCGCGTCGTGCGGGTGGATCGCGAGCTCCGGCTCGCGCTGCGAATAGCTCGGCGTCGCGGTGTTGTAGCGGTCGAACGTGAGGTCGTAGTCGTACGACCGCCCGGCGAAGTGCGTGAGCGTCTCGTAGTGCAGCGTCGTCGAAAGCGGATAGCCCAGGTTCTGGCTCGTGGTGTACGACGCCGTGAAATCGTTCGAGAGCTTCGTCGAGAACACGCGGTGGTCGGTGAAGCCGTAGTTGTTGGACGACGCCTGCGAACCGGTCGAGTTGCGGCGGAAGCTGTAGTTCTGGCGGTCGCCGCGCTCGTTGCCGCGGTCGACCGCGGCGCTCAGATCGAACGTGGGCGGCAGCGACACCAGCGGGCCGTAGTTGCCGGTGTAGTTGAGCCCGAACTTGCCGCGCATCGAGCGCGAGAACGCCTCGTCGTCGTTGAGCTGCAGATTGCTGCTCTCGCTGCCGTCGGCTTTGTTCTTCATCCGGTAGAAGTTGATGTCGGTCTGCCGCCGGCCGTCCTTGCGCCGCAGCGTCGCGACATATCCCAGACCGAGCCCGATCTTGGTGTACTCCTCGATGCGGTAGTAGCCGTAGTAGTAGTCGCTGGGCGCGAAACCGATCCGCGCCTTGACGTAGAACCCTTCGGACGCCGAATAGCCGACGATCGGAATGAAGCCGGGCTGGCGGCGCGAGCCCACTTCGTCGCGGCGCAGCGAGATCACCACGATCGGCAGATAGAAGATCGCGAGCGCGCCGAGGAACAGCACCGCGGACCGCGCGACGGCTTTGTCGCCCGGATACACGTCGAGCGTCTTGGACTCGATGTGATACCCGCCGCGCGGGTTCTCGCACGTCGTGATGTTCGCGCGGTCCACGTGCGTCACGCCGCTGCGGTCCGTCACCATCGACGTGCCGGCGAAGTGCAGCTTTCCTTGTTCCACCCCTTGGGTCGACTCGCCGCGGCCGCGCAGCAGCGTCGCCTTCTGCGTCATCGTGTCGAACCGCACGGAGTCGGCGAACAGCGTCGTGTCGCCGGAACGGTTCTTCACGAACGTGTTGCCCGTGATGTCGATGTAGCGCTGGCCGTCGTAGTGCGCGTGGTCGCCGCCCAGCACGCCGTCCTGGTAGAAGATGTTGACGTGCCCGTCGAGGTCGAACACCTGGCCCGGCTTGTTGACGCCGTTGAGCTTGTCGCCGAGGATCGCGTACGTGTTCGGCTCGAGCACGTCGCCCGCGGCGGGCGACGCCGACGGTGCGGCGGACGGCGGCCCGATCGGCCCCGCGGTGAACACCGGCGCGGGCAGCGGGCTGCCCGATGGCGGGGCCGTCTCCGGCGTGATGATCACCGGGCCGGGCGAACCGCTGGACGCCGGCGTCGCGCTGGGCAGCGGCGGCGGCGTGAACGTCGGCGACGCCGACGCGCGCGGAATCAGAATCTGCGGCCCGTTCGGCGCGGACGGCTCCCCGACGTACGGCGCGAGCGTCGGCGAGGCGGACGCCGCGGGCGAGGGCGCAGCCGACGGCGCCGTCCCCGTCTCCGGCGCGGACGTCGCCTGCGCGATCGGCGCCCCGCAGCCGAGCTGCAGCAGCGCGACGGCCTTCTGCGCGTCCGCCTCGTCCGCCGCCGACACGGCGGTCGGCGCGGGGATCGAGCACATCGCAAACGAGAGCGCGACCATGGTCACGCCCAAGCGCCGGATCAGCAGTCTCATCGGTCCTCGCGCCAGACGAGCCAGCCGCCGACGGTCGCCGTGACGACGTTGGGCAGCCACGCGGCCACGTACGGGTCGAGCGCGCCGTTCTTGCCGAACGCGCCGGCCACCGCGACCATCGCGTAGTACCCGAACAGCCCGACGATCGACAGCACGATCCCGAGCGTGCGCCCGCGCTTGCCGAACTTCACCGCGAGCGGCACCGCGAGAATCACCGCGATGAACGCCGCGAACGGATACGCGTACTTCGTCCCGAGCGTCAGCTCGCGCACCGCGAGATCGGTGCCGCCCTGACCGGTCTGCTTGCGAAACTTGATGTCCTGCGAGAGCCGCTGCGTGTTCATCGTGTACGTGTCGTTGAACGAGCTGCTCAAGAAGTTCGATCCGTTGTCGCCCATCGGCAGCGACAGCCGCAGCTCTTTCGCCGTCACCTCGACCGCGCTGATCTGCCCCTCGCCGTTGATGCGCGTTTGCACCGCGTGCTGCAGCACGATCTCGGTGCCTTCGATGCGCGCGCTCTTGGCAGTGAGAATCTGAATGTACGGCGTCACGCGCGCGGGCTGGTAGATCTGCACGTTCATCATCGTGCGCCCGTCCGGCGCGACCGACTGGATGTAGAACGTGTTGCCGGTCGTCGGATCGGAGCGGAAGATGTTGGGCTCCACCGGCAGCGTCTGCGAGCGGTAGAGAATCTGGTAGAAGCTGCGCGTCGACAGATCGGTCGCGACCGGCGCGATCTGCTCGTTGATCAGGAACGACACGATCGCGACGCTCGCGCCCGCGATCAGCGGCAGCCGGATGATCCGGAAGAACGAGATGCCCGACGTGCGCATCGCGTTGATCTCGTTGTCCGCCGCGAGCCGCCCGAAGCCGAGCAGCGTGCCGAACAGACACGCGAACGGAAACGCGAGCGGCGTCGCCTGCGGCACGCGGAACACGAGAAAACGCAGCACGAGGAAGAACGGCGCGCCCTTGTTCACGAGATAGTCCGCGGCCAGCACGAAGATGTTCGCGAACCAGAACAGGAAGAACGCGGCGAGCGCGAACGCGAACGGTCCGGCGACTTCCTTGAGCACGTACGAGTCGAGGATCGGCATCAGCCGCATGCGCGGAGGTGCGGCGCGGGCGAACGTGGGCGTCCCCACGCCCGGGAAAGCGGCCATCGCCCTAGCGCAGGCCGGAGACGACGCGGTCGACGTACGCGCGGGTTTCGGCATAGGCCGGAATCCCGTGCGCCGCATCGACCGCACCCGGTCCCGCGTTGTACGCGGCGACCGCGAGCCGGACGTTTCCTTTGTAGCGCTTGAGCAGGTCGCGCAGATAGCGCGAGCCGCCGTCGACGTTTTGATAGGGATCGAACGCGTTCGAGACGCGGTACATCGCGGCGGTGCCGGGCATCAGCTGCATCAGTCCCTGGGCTCCGACGCGCGAGACGGCGCTCGGGTCGCCGTGAGACTCCGCGTCGATGACCGATGCAACGAGCTTGGGATCGACCGAGTTCGCCTGCGCGTACGTCCGCACGATCGAGTCGAGCTGACCGTGCGCCATCGTGTGCGGCCCGCCGGGCGTGAAGCCGCCGCCGCTGCAGCCCGAAAGGCCGGCGAACGCGAAGACAACAGAGAGCCAAATGGCGCGCGCAGACACGTCAGAACCTCGATTCGCCGAGCCCGGCGGGCGGCCTTGCAGCGCCCGCGCGGCGCACGAACATAATACAGATCGGCAGATCAGCCGCGGTCCCCGATTCCGGGCAACCCGGCGGCGCACAGCTTGAGCGTCCCGCCGCCCGCTTCGACGACCCCGCGCCAGAAGCGGCACAAGCCCGCGAGCTGCGCGTCGCTCGTCTGCATCGTCGACACGCCGGACGTCAAGCCCACGATCACCACCTCGCTGCCCGCGAGGTCCGGCAGGGCGCCGCTGGCGCGCAACGAGCGCACCGCCGCGCCGGTGGAGCCGGCGGGGTCGCGCTGGTAGCTGAACAGATTGAGTTCCCGCGTCTGCTGCCATCCGTTGAATATTGCTATCACGACGTGCTTGGAGCCCGTTGCCCCGATCCTGAGGTTTTGGCCCGCGACGCTCAACGCACCGAGCGGATCCGACCCGGTGGCCTTCAGCCCGAACTCGGGAAGCCGGTCGACCGCCGCCGCCTCACGGTTCGCAAAGGCGCGAACGTCGGTCGCATACCGAAGCGGGTTGACGGCGTTCTGCCCCTTCTGCTCGGGAATCGTCCCGGCGAACAGCGGCAGCTCGGTCATGGACTTGTCGGTGATGGGCCGCAGCGTAACGGACGTCCCCGCGCCGGCGCACCCGGCAACCGCCTTGGCCATCGCGCGATACGCGGGCCAGCGCCCGCCGGGGATGGTGGGCCCGGCCGCCACGAGCAGCTCGACCTCACTCCCAGCCCCGAGCTCGCCACCAAGCCACGTGCTCGGACAACCGGCCGCGCCGGGCTGGGAAGCCGAAGCGCTCTGCGAGTCGCTGCCGCAC
>JAXDMB010000297.1:0-8355 GCA_034666325.1 Vulcanimicrobiota bacterium | reverse complement strand
ATGGAGATCGCGGCGCAGGAGATCCCGCGCTGCTCGCGCTGGCTGCACGCGCAGTACGCGTTCGCCCGCGGCTACACGGCCGCGAAGTTCGGCCTCGCCGGCGGCGCCGCGATGCTCGCCGACGCCGCGGAACGCTTCACGGCGCTCGGCGCATCGTACTTCGCCGACCTCGCAAACGACGGCGCAACATCCCGCCGCACGAAGCAGCCGCCGCGCGCGCCGGCGGCGAAGCGCCGCACCGACGGCCTGACGGCGCGCGAAGTCCAAATCGGGGAGCTGGTCGCCGCGGGCAAGCGCAACCGCGAGATCGCGCAGTTCCTGTTCCTGAGCGAACGCACGGTCGAAGTCCACCTCGCCAACGCGTTCCTCAAGCTCAAGCTGTCCTCGCGCACCCAGCTCGCACGCTACATGATGCAGTGACGGATCAGATCGCGACGGCATCGCGCTGCTCCTCGACGAGCTGCCGCAGCGAACGCGACGGCTGCGCGGACAGCTCCCGCGCGAGCGCCGCCTCGTAGAACCGGAAGCCCTGCAGCGCCGCGGCACGACGCCCAAGCCGCAACTGCGCGCCGATCAACAGCTCCCAAGCCTCTTCGTCGCACACGTCTTCGTACGTCAGCTCGTTCGCGATGCGCATCGCTTCGTGCAGGTTATCGTGCTGGAGCGTGTGACGCGCGAGCAGCATCGTGAGATCGCGGCCGAGACGCCGCGCGAGACGCTCCACCGGATCGAACCACGCGCACCCGAGGAGCATCGCGGGCGCCTCGGCGCGCAGCCCGCGCGCGAGCCGCAGCATCGCCTCGCACTCGGCCGGCTCCAGCGGACGATCCGTGCGCGACAGCCGCTCCACGGCAGCGCGCCCCTGCACCACATCGACCGCGACGCCGGCACCAAGGCGAAAGCCGCGCTCCGCATAGATCGCAAAGCCGGGCACGAGCCGTTTGCGCAGCCGGTACAGATTCACGTGCAGCATGTTGTTCGCATCCGCCGCGTCGCGCTCGGGATAGAGCAGCGCGGTCAGGAACTCGGCCGACACGGGGTGCGTCTGCACGGCAAGCGCGACCGCGATCTCGATCTCACGACAGCGCAGCGGCACGGTTTCATCGGCCAGCCGCACGCGCGCGGCGGCGACTTGCACGAGGATGCCATGCGGCGCGTCCGCGGTCCAAACGTCCATGCCTGCACGGTACCTCGCGCACTGCGAACCGGCCATTGGGAAGAACACGTAGTTTTCGGCCCGCTGCCGAGCGTGCCGCTCGAAGTCCTAAGTGATTGGTCCTGATGCGCACGCGTTCAGTACGTCAGCAGAACCTCGCGCGCAAGCACGTCCACGCCCACGATCGTCTGCTCGCGGCCGTCGCCGTACACGGCACGAATGTCGTACGTGCGATCCGTCGTGGACAGCACGAAGTCGGCGAACGTGTCGGGCCGCAGCGGCTCGGCAAGCCGGTCCGGCCCCCACTCCACGCTCCGGCTCGCGCGAATGAACAACTGCGACGAACCGTGCGATCCAGCATTGTGGACGCGCAGCACGTAGGCATCGCCGTCATCGGGGTGAGCGAACATGGTGCCGGACATCCTCGTATGGGCGACGCAGTTGCCCCCACGATAGCGAACCCGAATTAACCCGGACTGTCACGCCCGCGCAGCGCGCGACGAGCGATCAGGTCAGCGACGCGTACCAGCGTGCGAGATCGCGCTCTTCCGCCGGAAGAATTCCGTGCGCGGCGCGATAGCCGTGGATTTCCGCGTGCGCGCCGCTCTCCGCGCTCAGGTACGCGCGCGACCGGTCCACCAGCGCGCGCGGGATCACGTCGTCCGCTTCACCGTAGCCGTAGAACACGTTGCACCCGCTGAGCCGCCCCGCGTCGAGCGGCACGCCCGCGTCGAACGGCAGCGTGCCGTGCAGCATCGCCACGCCCGCATATCGCTGCGGCGAACACGCCAGCAGCGCGCCCGCCATCCCGGCGCCGCCCGAAAATCCCACCAGCCACACGCTGCTCGCGTCTTGCGCGCCGAGCCATGCGTCGACGTACGCCATGCCGTCCGCGAGCGACGCGGCCAGCGGACGGCCGATCGCGTGGTGCGCGAACCACCGGAAGCCGCCCTCCGACGCGATCGGCCCGCGAATCGCAGCGACCGTCGCGTCGTGCGGAAACGCGTCGCCGAGCGGAAAGATGTCGCTTTCGTCCACGCCGTGCCCGTGCAGCAGCACCACGAGCGCACCGCGGCGCTTCGCGCTGGAGGTTCGGCGCCAGAGGACGTCAGGCGGCGATATCGTCCGGTTCCTTTTTCTTGCGGCGCGCGCGCAGGATCACGACGGCCGCGGCGACCAGCACGACGAGCACGATGACGATCACCAGCGCGACCTTGTGCAGCGACGCGGTGATCGTGTCGAGGTTCTTGCCGGCGATGTCGCCGAGATACGCGAGCCCGAAGCAGAAGATCGCCGAGCCGATCGTGGTCATCGGGATGAACTGCACGAGCGGCATGCGCGACAAGCCTGCCGGCAGCGACGCGACGCCGCGCACGAACGGCACGAAGCGCGCAAGCAACACGGCATAGTGGCCGAAGCGCCGGTAGAACGCCTGCACGTGTCCGAGCTCGCGCTCCTTGAAACCGACGTACTTTCCCCAGCGGTGCACGAACGGCAGCCCGCCGTGATAGCCGACCTCGTACAGCGCGGTCGCACCGCACACTTCGGCGACCGTGCCAACGGTGGCCACCACGATCCATGCGGGCAGCGAGCCGACCGTCGGCAGCATGGACTGCGCGGCCAGCGCGCCTGCGGTCGGCATCACGACCTCGAGCCCCGCCGGCGCCCCGATGTTCCCAAGGAACACCACGATGAACAGCCCGGGATAGCCGAAGTGGACGACGAGGTCGTGAAAGATCTGGCTCAGGTGCTCCATGCGCGCCTCAGGATGTCGGCTGCGAGCCCGCCGCCTTCGGCGCGAATCGCTTCGAACAGGTCGATGGGCTCCACGTCCCGGTCGCCCGCGAGCCCCTCGGCGATTTCTACGATCTTGCGGACGCGAGGTGTCACGAGGATGCCTTCCCAAGTGCGGCCGTCACCGGTGCCGAGCGCGCGCTTCACCTCGGCGTGGACGTGCGCGGGTTCCACCCGGTCGGCGGCGAGGCGCTCGTCGACCGTGCCGTCATGCTCCTCGAGGAGCGCGTACAGCATGTGCTCGGCACCGACGTAGTAGTGGTTGTGGTTCCGGCACTCTTGCTCGGCGGCCCGCAGCACGCGACGAGCGGCGGGACTGAAACGTGAGAACAACGGCGGCCCGTAGGGGTGAGGGGGTCGAGTAGCAGCAGGCGGCGTTAGCCTCGTGCAAAGCTGGGACCTCCACAGGTAGGGTTCCTCGGTCCACAGGCTTTACCGTCTCGGGAAGCCAAGCGGTTGCTATGCCGACGCGCGGGTGATCGTCTCGTCAGGAGAACCGCATGCGATCCGCGATCCTGCCCGCCCTGATCATGGTGCTCGGCCTCTCCGCGCCGGCCCAGGCAGCGCCCCTCGCGCCGCCGATCGCAACCAAGCCCATCTCCCGAGCGACGCCGCCGCCGAGCGGCCCGTGCTGCGTCCGCAAGGTTTGGGACGCCCGCGGACACGAGGTCGGCGATCTCATCGACTACGACGAGCGCTTCCAGTCGCAGCAGCTGAGCGGCTACGTCGCCTACCGGCTGGCGTCCGGAGACGCGACGCCGCTGCTCGTCTATCCCGAGTACATCATGGGCATGCAGGCACCCGGCGGCAGCACCGCGCTGTTCACCACGCCCGACTGCAGCGGCAACGACATGTTCGGGATCATCGCGTCTCCGCCGCTCGCGAAGCGCTACGCGATGGTGCTGCAAACCGGCCCGTCCGCCAACATCGCCACCCATGCGTGGCTGTGGGTGTCCGATCCGCTCCCGACGCGGACCGTGCCCGCACCGGGAACGGTCTACCACTCGCAGTGGACCGAGTCGGGCGCGTGCTCGCCGTACCCCGCGCCGGGCTACACGTACGCGGGCGGCTTCGGCGGCTACCGGATGCACCGCGTCGAGGACCTGTACGCGAAGTTCACGCGCCCGTTCTCCATCAACTACTGAAGCGAATCGCGCACGAAAAAGCCGGCCCCAGCGGGAGCCGGCTTCTTCTACATGGTCGGGGCGGCAGGATTTGAACCTGTGACCTCTGCGTCCCGAACGCAGCGCTCTACCAAGCTGAGCTACGCCCCGTCTTTGTCACCCTGAGCGTGTCGAAGGGTCGGGGACCGAACCCCCGCATTCGCACGCCGGGGCACCTCTCCTCCCGCGGGAACAACCCCTACAGCACCGAAGCCTGGGGACGCCCCATGAGATACTTGATCGTCGGCTGCGGGCGCGTGGGCTCGACCCTCGCGAAGCTCCTCGTCGCCGACAAGCACGACGTCGTGGTCGTGGACGAGAACCCGGCCGCGTTCAAAAGGCTGGGCAACCGGTTCGCCGGACAAGTCGAGGTCGGCACGGGCGTCGACTACGACGTGCTCAAGCGCGCCGGCGCGGAGCGCGCGGACGGCTTCGTGGCGGTGACCGACGGCGACAACCGCAACGTGATGTCGGCGCTCATCGCGCAGCGCATGTTCCGCATCCCGAAGATCGTCGTGCGCATCTACGACCCGCCGCGCGGCCAGCTCTACCGCGAGCTCGGCCTCGAGACGTGGTGCCCCACCACGATCGGCGCGCAGCTGATCCGCGACCGCCTGCAGGACGTCGCGTACGCGTCCGTTCCGTCGTTCGACTTCGGCAAGCTGAGCTCGCTGGTCGCGACGGTGACGAAGGCGCAAGCCGGCAAGCACGTGTTCGACGTGGAGCAGGACGGCAAGATCCGCATCGCCGCGATCCGGCGCCTCGGCAGCGTGAGCATTCCCGCGCCGGGCGACACGCTGGTGGAAGGCGACGAGATCAACGTGATCGTGGCGCCCGAGGCGCTGTCGCAGTTCGCGTCGGCGTTCTCGTCCGCGCGCCCGCAAACGCGGCTGAGCGCGTAGGAGCGCGATGTACATCCTGATCGTCGGCGGCGGAAAAGTCGGCACGTATCTCGCGCGCGGTCTGATCAAGCAGCAGCACGAAGTGATCGTCATCGAAAAGGACGCGCGCAAAGCGCAGCTGATGACGAACCTCCTCGAGAGCGACGTCGCGGTGGTGGGCGACGGCTGCGACCCCAACGTGCTGCTGCAGGCCGGTTTGGCGCGCGCGGACGTGGTGGTGGCCGACACGGGGGACGACGAGGACAACCTCGTGGTGTGCATCATCACGAAGAAACACTCCAAAGCGAAGTGCATCGCGCGCGTGAACAACCCGAAGAACAAGCTGATCTTCGAGTCGCTCGACAGCGACCGCCCGGTGGTGGTGATCTCGTCCACCGAGCTGATCCTCGACATGATCGACGAGCGCGTGAACGCGACCGACCTCGAACCGCTCGCAAAGGTGGGCCGCGGCGGCCTGGAGCTGGTGCAGCTGCGCATCGCCGACAACTCGCCGGCACGCGGCAAACGCATCGCGGACGTAATCCTGCCGCGCGGAAGCGTCATCGTAGCGGTGGACCGCGGCGGCGGCGACGTCGTGGTAGCAAACGGCGACACGACGCTGCAGCGCGGCGACGACGTGATCGCAATGATCAAGCGCGAAACCCGCGGCGACCTCTGCGCCGCCCTGGTCGGCTAGAAGCCGGAGGAGAACCGCATGCACACGGTCACCCTGGTTCTGGCGGCGATCGTGGCGCTGGAACACGTCTATTTCTTGTACTTGGAGATGTTCGCGTGGACGCAGCCGCGCACGCGCAAGGCGTTCGGCACCACGGCGGAGTTCGCTGAGGCGTCGAAGGGACTGGCTGCGAACCAGGGGCTATACAACGGCTTTCTCGCCGCCGGCCTCGTGTGGGGCATGTTTCCGGGGCCGGCGCAGCCGACCGTGCTCTTCTTCTTCGCAGGCTGCGTCGTGATCGCGGCGATCTACGGCGGCGCGACGGTGAAGCGCAGCATCCTGTTCATCCAGGGGCTGCCCGCCCTGCTGTTGCTCGCGAGCCAGTACTTCTTCGGCTGAACGTTGGACGTTCAATTCGCGGCGACGGCGTTCGCCACGGCGATCACGATCATCGACCCGATCGGCATGATACCGCTGACGATCGTCGCAACGGCAAACGCCCCGCAGCGCCGCCAACGCGTGATCAACGAAGCGGTGGTAGTCGCAGGGGGCGTGATCCTAGCGATGGGGCTGCTCGGACGCCCGCTGCTAGCGTACCTGGGGATCACGCTGCCCGCGTTCACGATTGCCGGCGGAATCCTGCTGTTCCTGATCGCGATCGACATGCTGTTCGCGCGCCCAACCGGCGCGAAACAAACAAAGGAAGAGACGCGCGAGGCCCGCGAGGCCGACAACCCGGCGGTCTTCCCGCTCGCCATCCCGATGATCGCCGGCCCCGGCACGATCGCGACGGTGCTGCTGCTGAGCGGCCTGACGCGCGGCGACGAACTGCGCGTCCTGATCGTGTTCCTCGCCTACGCGACAGCGCTGCTGGTGACATGGCTCTGCATGAGCGCGGCACCGTACCTGCAGCGCCTCATCGGCAAAACGGGCATCCACGTCGTGACACGCCTGCTCGGCATCATCCTCGCAGCACTAGCGGTGCAATTCGTGATAAATGGCCTGGTGGGGACGCCGTTCTTCAGTCACACGTAGATCCATCGATCCAGCAATACTTCTCGTCGTAACTCTCATTGAACGCCGGTCCCATGCCACTCGATCTCAAGAACGAGCTAATCGGTCGAAATGCGATCATCGATCGCTTGGTGGGAATCTTCAAATGCGCTCGCGAGCCACTGCGAAAGGACCAACTCGGCCGACGCAGTTTCGACCTGCAAGCCACACTCACAATCCGACTCCCTTCACTCCATCACTCGTCCGCCTTCAGCTCGCGCCGCACCCGGGCAGAACACGCGCTTCAGAATGTGGGCCATTTGCTCAGGGCGCCCCGCTCCCGCGCGAAGGTCTTCTACAACCTCCTTCGCTGCGTCAATGTGTCGGAGGTGCTGTAACTCGGCTGCGACGTAGTCGGCTGCCAACAGCAGGCATTCACGAAGCGTAACAGTCTCCGCGAATATCTTATTGAACTCATCCAATAGTGCCGGGTCAGCGCTGTCCGCTCCATTCTCATCGATGCTCATTTCGTGCGCGAAGATCTCCAGATCGACCGACTGCTTTAAGGCGGAGTACTCCAACAGCGCCTCTCTTAGCAACAGGTACGCTTTGTCACGAGGTAAGATTCTGTTATTCACCGCATTTTTCCAATTCCGGACGCTTCACGCCCACTTCTTGAGCCTTCGCCTCGGCTTAGGTCATCTTTGAGCCGGATTTACGCCCCCATTCGTTATTTGCCTCGTGACAATTCCGTTAGCATCTGTTGTCACACGGACCTCCGCCCACGCAGTAGCTCCAAACGGTAGCTTCATTTCAAAGCGTTCTAAGAGGAGACTTGCTCACGTGATACGCGAAAACGCCGTCACACCAAGATCGCCGGCGGCACTTTTTTCACAGGCCTGCTAAGTACCCTCGTGGACTTGAGATCTTGCGATGACGGCTGGACCTAAAGTCCCGGTCAAGTCAGCACCACACGAGAGCGTTTTCAAAGAACAAGAAACTTCGGAGCGCAGCATAGTCTGAAGTTCAAATTGGGAGCTCGAATCTTCCGACTTGCAGAACTTACCCCCCGCCTCCATCTTGTTGCAGCGTCGTGACGCCCAGAATGTGAGCGGCGCATTCGATGCGCCACCCGTAGGTCCCACGTACGATGACCGTAATGTAGCCATCGGTCGGGTCCACACTGATTTCCTCCACTAGCCCCGATACTGGAAATGCGAAGTTTTCGAATCCTGGCTTAGTGCGACTTGGCGTAAAGACCTCGAAGAAAAGCAGGCGCTGGATCGTCAACGCGACCCGATACACCTGCTCTGTTGGGTACTGTTCCGCGCAGAAGATCAGGGATGCCGTACTGGCTTTCAAATCAAGCGAAACGTTACTCAACTCCGCGTCATGAAGGTCCGAGTAGAGTGCGAGAACCTCACGCACTCCACGAACGGTCGTAATTTGCTCTTCATGCATTTGAGATCAGTGTTCCATTGGTGTGTTAGGCGGCAGATGGGCTTTACCGCCATTATGGTGTTCGTGATCTTTTCCGCCCGCCCCGGGCTTACCGGGCGTTCCCCTGTCGAATCGGATCACCTCGCGAAATTTTCCGCTCCCGTCCCTCTTCCCCCTACTGCCTTCGCGAATCTGATTTTCCTCAAGTCCGCCTACCCTGGGGTCACTTGAGGTACCCCACGTCGGTTCATC
>JAXDMB010000296.1:0-3581 GCA_034666325.1 Vulcanimicrobiota bacterium | reverse complement strand
CACCTCGAGCACGCCGCCTGGAACGTGCAGCGACACCGGAGAGGTTGCAGCGCCCGCGGCGATTAGGACCGCGGCGACCGCGACGGCGCCCGTTCCGCACGCTTGCGTCGCACCGGCGCCGCGCTCCCAATGGCGCACGCGCCAATGCCCGCCTTCGTGCCCCACGAAGTGCACGTTCGTTCCGTGCGGATACCGGGCGTCGCGCTCGATCTTCGGCCCGATCACGGCGAGGTCGATCGAGTCGACGCCGTCGCGCTCCATGCGAATGACGACGTGCGGGTTGCCCAGGTCCACCGGCGTCGCGCGGAAACCCGCGACGAGGTGCGGCTTGCCGATCCGCGGCTCGCCCATCTCCACGGCGATCCGGTACGGCGCGCGCGAGATGATGCGCGTGCCGATCGGCCCGGCGAGCGTCTCGACGGTCGCCGCCGCAAGGTGGTCGTGCTCGTCGAGATAGCGTGCGACGCAACGCATGCCGTTTCCGCACATCTCGGCTTCGCTGCCGTCCGCGTTGACGATTCGCATGCGCGCGTCGTACTGCTCCGACCGCTCGATCAGCAGCACGCCGTCGGCGCCGACGCCGTGCGTGCGGTCGCAGACGCGGCGCGCGAACGCGGCGGCGTCGTCGAGCGGGGCGACGCGCTCGTCGACCAGGACGAACTCGTTACCCGTCCCGTTCGTCTTGACGATCGGGACGCCGGCGGTCACGGCGCGACCGCCTCGCTCTGTTCCGGAAGCAGCGACCCGGCCACCGGACCGTTCGGCGAGATCGTGGAGACGGCGTGCTTGTAGATCAGGTGCGCCTTCTTCTCGTACTCCAGCACGATCGTGAACGGGTCGAACCCCTTCACCACGCCGCGGAGCTGAAAGCCGTTGACGAGATAGATCGTCACCGGGACGGCCTGCCGCTTCACTTCGGCCAGGTACGCGTCTTGGAGCTGCTGCGGACGGGTGATCGCCATGATACCGCTTGGCTTAGGCCCAGCCCGGGAGCCCTCCCGCCAGCTCGACCGCGCGCGCGAACGCGTCCTGTGCGGGAACGCGAACGAGCCCCGGCTCGGTTCGAAACCACGTCGCCTGCCGTTTCGCATACCGCCGCGTGTTGCGGACGAGTTGCGCGCGCAGCTCATTCCGCGTCGACCACCCGGCGAGATACGCGAGCGCTTCGCGATACCCCACCGCATCGGCCGCAACGGCAACGCCGCCGACGCGCTCGGCCTCCTCGAGCAATCCGTTCGCAAGCATCGCGTCGACGCGCGCTTCGATCCGGCGCTGAAGCTCATCCGCGGCAATCTCGATATAGAGCTTGGCATAGGGGATGCCGCGCGTCCGCAGGTTCGCCCCGGGATCGGAAACGGCAGCGATCCCATCTGCGGCGGCCGGCGCACCGTCGTGTGCAGAGGATCCCTCACCGGTGAGTTGCGAAGCGGTTCGTTCAGCGAGCGCGATTTCCAGCGCGCGCGTGACGCGATACGGATCGTTCGGCGCGATCGCCGCACCGCGCTGCGGAGAGAGCGCGCGCAACCATTCGGCGAGCACTTCGGGGGGATGGATACGCGCTTCACGCGCTAGCCGTTCGCGCAGTGACGCATCGTATGCCGCTGACAGCGCGACATCGCCGGTCAGCGCGCGAACGTAAAACCCCGTGCCGCCGGCGACGATCGCACGCCGCCCGCGCGCGTGAATCGCATCGACGGCGGCGAGCGCGTCCGCGACGAACCGCGCGGCCGAGTAACGCTCGCGCGGATCGAGGAGGCCGACGACATGGTGCGGCACGCGCGCACGATCCGCGTCGCTCGGCGCCGCCGTGCCGACCGGCATGCCGCGATAGATCTGCCGCGAGTCGGCGCCGATGATCTCGGCGCCGAACCGCTCCGCGAGCTTCAGCGCGAGCGCGCTTTTCCCGGACGCCGTCTGCCCGGTGACGATCAGAACGCCGGCGCTCACACCCGTTTGAACAAACGCGCGATGCGCTCGGCTTCGAGCCGGACGATCGTCGGGCGGCCGTGCGGGCAGTGCATCGGGTTCTCGCAGCGCTGCAGCCGCTCGACGAGCGCGGTCATCTCCGCGTATTCGAGCTTCTCGTGCGCCGTTACGACGGAATGGCACGCGAGCGACGCCCACACGCGCTGATCCGCGTCCAGGCCGCGCACGTCGTCGGTGAGGCACTCCACGAAGTCCGCGACGTCGAACGGACGCGTTCGACCGGCGTGCACGAGCCGCGCCGGCGTCGCCGTGACGCGGTACGCGCGCTCGCCGAAGCTCTCGACGTGCAGACCGCCGGCGGCGAGCGCGTCGAGGGTCGCATCGAGGCGCTCCGCTTCTTCCGGGCGCACCTCGAACGTGTACGGGATCAGCAGCGGCTCGGCGGCCGCGTGCGCGCTCGCGTTGGCGGCGAGCTGCTCGAACACGATGCGCTCGTGCGCGGCGTGCTGGTCGATGAGCACGACGGCGTCGCCGTCGGTCGCGAGGATGAAGGTGCGGTCGATCTGCGCCAGCACGCGCAGCGTCTTGCGCTCGCCGTTCGCGTCGCTCCGCGGATCGGAGAGCAGCGGCTCGGCCCAGTCGACGACCGCCGACCCACCCGAAGCAGAGTCGCCCGATCCGTCCTCGCGCGACGGCGGCGCGAACGAGATCGCGCGCTGCAGCCGTTCCGCCGCACCGCCGCGCAGCGACGTCGCGATCGCGTCCTTCACGACGGCGATCACGCGGTCGCCGTGCCGCAGACGAACGTCGCTCTTGGTGGGGTGCACGTTCGGATCGACTTCATCCGGAGGCACGCTGAGATAGAGCACGCCGAACGGATGCCGTCCGACCATCGCGAACGTGCGGTACGCCGCCGACCACGCGCCGCTCACCAGGGTGCTGCGCAGCAGCCGCCCGTTCACGAACAGGATTTGACTGCGCCTGTCCGGGCGGTCATCGCCGGGCGAGCTCACCCACCCGCTCACGCCCGCGTGCCTGCCGTCGCCGCGCACGGCGACCATTGCGGTGGACGGCGTGCCGAACACGTGCCGCAGCCGCGGCGCGAGATCTTCACCGGGCGCAAACGCGAACGCGGTCTTCCCGTCGTGCTCGAGCGCGAACCCGATTCGCGGATACGCGAGCGCGAGCGTCGCGAGCCACGACGCGATGCGCGCGAACTCCGCCGCGGGTGAGCGCAAATACTCGCGCCGCACCGGCACGTTCCCGAACAGATCGCGCACGACGACGCGCGTTCCGGGCGGGCCCGCGAGCGGCCGCGGCTCGCCGATCTCGTCGCCGTGGGCGTCCACCGCCGTCGCGAGCTCGGCGCCCGCGCCGCGCGACACGATCGTGACCTTCGCAACGGCGGCGATCGACGCGAGCCCCTCGCCGCGAAAACCGAGCGTCTCAACGCGCGACAGCTCCGACGCCTCCGCGATCTTCGAGGTCGCATGCCGCGTCACGGCGAGCGGCAAATCGTCCGGCGCGATCCCGACGCCGTCGTCCGCCACCTCGATCTCGACCAATCCACCGCCGCGCACCCGCACGGCGATCCGCGTCGCATCGGCGTCGAGCGCGTTCTCGACGAGCTCCTTCACCACCGAAAGCGGCCGTTC
>JAXDMB010000295.1:0-3970 GCA_034666325.1 Vulcanimicrobiota bacterium | reverse complement strand
TCGGCGATGGGCGGCGGCCGTGCTCGGCGTCTGTGCCCGAACGGGGTGTTCGTCTCGCCGCGCTGGTCGGCGTACGTCGAGGCGAGCCGGGCCGTGTTCGCCGTGTTCGAGAACACGGCGCCGGTCGTCGAGGGACTCTCGATCGACGAGGCGTTCCTCGACGTGACGGGGCTCGAGCGGATCTCCGGAACCGGGAGGGAGATCGCCGCGCGGCTGCGGCGCGAGGTCCGCGAGCGCGTGGGCCTGCCGATCACCGTGGGGGTCGCCACGACCAAGCATCTCGCGAAGGTCGCCAGCGGAGTCGCGAAGCCCGACGGGCTGCTGGTGGTGCCGCCGGGCGGCGAGCTCGCGTTCCTGCGCCCGCTGCCGGTGGAGCGGCTCTGGGGAGTCGGGCCGGTGACGGCCGCGAAGCTGCACGGGCATGGGATCCACACGGTGGGCCACGCCGAGCGCATGGGCGAGCGGGCACTCGCCGACCTACTCGGACGGGCGGCGGGGCGGCACCTGCACGCGGTCGCGCAGAACCGCGACCCGCGGCGCGTCGAGGGGAGGCGACGGCGACGCTCGATCGGGTCGCAATCGGCGCTCGGACGCCGCCCACGCTCCGCGGAGGATCTCGACGCGATCCTGGTGGCGATCGTCGACCGCGTGACGCGCCGCATGCGCGCCACCGCCCGGATCGGGCGCACGGTCGTGCTCCGGCTGCGCTTCGGGGACTACTCGCGCGCGACGCGCTCGCACACCCTCGCGGACCCGACTGCCGCCACGCGCGTCGTGCTCGTCACCGCTCGCGGACTCCTCGCCGCCGCCATGCCGATGATCGAGGCGCGCGGGATAACGCTTCTCGGCTTGAGCGTGAGCAACCTGGAGCGAGCCGGGTCGCCTGGGCAGCTCACGCTGCCGCTCGAGCGCCGGAGCACGGCGGCGCTCGACACCGTTCTCGACGCCGTGCGCGACCGGTTCGGCCCTGACGCGATCACCCGCGCCGTGCTGCTCGGCCGCGGCGGTGGAGCGATCCCATGGTTGATGCCGGACGAGTAGTTCGCAAACCCGTGGGGCAGGACCGCGGAGCTACCCGTCGTCCGGCCAGCGACCGTGCACGTCGAAGTACGCGCGGGCCTCTTCCTCCCGGTCGCGATCCGCCTCTCCCGACACACCCATCCGGAAGAAGAAGTTCAGGAGAAAGACGGCGATGGCCACGCCCACGAACATCGCGCCGATGTCGAGCGCCACCTCGCGGTCGGGCACCACCGCGAACACAACGACGCCGGCGAGGAAGATCGTCGCCGGCAGCACATAGCGCACGCCGATCATGAGCGCCCGGTGGCGCCGCTGACGCCTGGCCTGCTCGGGGTCCGGCGGCGACGGCTTCCAGGGGCTGAGCCCCGGTCCAGTCTGGACGTCCATCACCTTGAGCATAGGCGGATACGCGCGGGCCTAAACGCCCTCGCGCGGCGCCACCGATCACTCGTACTGCAGCGCCTCCAACACGTTCAGCCGCGCCGCCCGGCGCGCGGGCAGGATCGCCGCGATTATCCCCGCCAGGATCGCGACGACGAAGAACGCGATCAGGGATCCGACCGGGATCCCGAACGTGAGGCCGTACTTCGACAGCGCGCCAACCACGAGCGCCGACAGGAACACCCCGATCACGATGCCGAGCACCGCGCCGATCAGCGCCGTCACGATCGACTCCTGGCGGATCATGCGACGCACCTGCCGCCGCGTCATCCCGACCGCGCGGAGCATGCCGAGCTCGCGGGTCCGCTCGAACACCGAGAGCACGAGCGTGTTGACGATGCCGAACAGGCTCACGATCACGGACAGCGCGAGGAGGATGTAGAGCAACGCGAGCAGCTGGTCGAACTGCGTGTTCACGAAGTCCTTGAACTCGCCCCGCGTGCGCAGCTTCGCGTCCGGAAACGCGCCCAGGGCGCTCTTGAGCGAGGCCTTCGACGCCGAGGTGTCCGCGAACACGTAACGGACGCGGTGATTCGTGAACAGGTTGTCGTAGACCGCCTGCGAGATCTCGATCTTGCCCAGACTGAGCGGGTCGAACTCCGGCGGCTTCTGCACGCCGCGCACCACCAGCCGAGTCGTCCGACCGCTGGGGGTGGTGATCGTGAAGGCGCTGCCGACCCTGAGATGGTGATCGCTCGCGTACTTCTTGGTCACGATCGCGCCGTCGCGGCCGAGGCTGCGGAACGCCGTGGCGGAGGATCCGGGCTGCCACTCGTAGTTGACGAGCCTGTCCACGGTGGTCGGGTCGACGCCGTCGATCGCGTCCTTCTTGCCGAACGCCTTGACCTGGTCCGACTCGATGGTGGTGACCGCCCTGACGCCCGGCACTGCACGCAGCGCTTGCGCAGCCTCCGGCGGGAACGCCGTGTTGCCGTCCTGCGACGTGACCACGTAGTTCGCTGCGAGCTGACGGTCGAGCGAGTCGCCGAACGTGCTCTTCATCGCGTGCGCGAGCACCGCGACGAACGTGACCAGCGCGACGCCGATCATCAGCGCGGCTGCTGTGCTCGCCGTCCGCGACGGGTTCCGCATCGCGTTCTCCCGCGCGAGCCGGCCCGAGGCGCCGAAGAAGCGTGCCGCCGGCCAGCCGAGCGCAGCCGCAAGTGGGCGCGCGATCTGCGGCGAGAACACCGCCACACCGATGAACAGCAGCAGGCACCCGACGCCCATCGAGGTCAGCCGCTGGCTGGCCGTTATGCCGGACCCGAAGATGCCGAACACGATCAGCGCCACGGCGAGGAGCGTCGCCCCCACGCCCAACACGACCGAGACGCGCGACTGCTTGTGGCTAGCCGACCCGGAGCTCTCCCGCAGCGCCGCGACCGGGGCAATTCGGGTGGCCCGCAACGCCGGAACCAGCCCGGCCAAGATCGTGATGCCCACCCCCAGGAGTAGCGCGACGATCAGCGTGCGCGTCTCGAGGACGGTCCCGGACGACGGAAGGTCGATTCCGAGCCCGGTGTACACGGCCTTGAGCCCCTGCGCAAGCAGGAAGCCCACGGCGATGCCGATCACCGATGCCACGAGTCCGATCGCCGCCGCCTCGAACAGAACCGAGCGCAGGATCTGCCGTCGCGAGGCGCCGATCATCCGGAGGAGCCCGAACTCGCGCGAGCGCTGAGCGACCGTTATCGAGAGGGTGTTGAAGATGATGAACGCGCCGACGAAGAGCGCGATCGCGCCGAACGCGACGAGGAACGTCTTGATGAACGACAGGAACTTCTTCAGGTTCTTGAAGTCGAAGCGGTCCTGCGCCTTCGCGGACTGCACCTGCGCCCCGGCCGGCAGAACGGGCTTGATCGCGGCGCGCAGCGCGGCGGGGTTCGTGCCCGGCTTCCCGGACACCAGGATGTCGTCGATCGTGCCGGCTCGGTGGAAGAGCTCCTGCGCGCCCTTCAGCGAGAACACGGCGATGGTGGCGCTGCCGAGCGAGTCGACTCCGCCGAACGTGATGATCCCGCTGATCCGGAACCGCCGGACCGGCCCAACGGCGCTGGCGCCGATCGTGTCGCCCACCTTGTAGTGCTGGTCCTTCGCGGTGCCGTTGTCGATCGCGATCTCGTCAGGCCGCGAGGGGAAGGCGCCGTCCTTGACCTTGAACGGGCTCAGCTTCTGCGCAGCCGGGGTGTTGGCATCGAAGCCGACCGCGAACGGCGGCGCGCCCGTTGTGTTGATCACCTTGCCGTTCTTCTTCGTGAGCTTCGCGCTGTCCGTGATCTCGCCCTGGGCGAGTGCGACCTCGGGGACGGAGCGAATCCGTCCGACGAGCGACTCCGGGATCGGGCTCGTCTCGTTCCCAGCGCCGTTCATCTCGGTCTTGAACGCCTTCTTCGCGGAGACCACGGCGTCCGACCCCGAGTAGGACGCGTTCTCGAGCTTCTTGGCCGCGCCGAGCATCGTGTCCGTCACGACGTAGGCCCCCGTGACCATCGCGACGCCCAGCACGATC
>JAXDMB010000294.1:0-5035 GCA_034666325.1 Vulcanimicrobiota bacterium | reverse complement strand
GTCTCGCGCCCGTCCATGAGCGGCATCATCCAGTCGATCAGCACGAGATCCGGGTGCGCGCTCCGGGCCGTCTCCAGCGCGACCAGACCGTTCTCGACGTCGATCACCGTGAAGCCGCGCCGCGAGAGCAGCACGCGCAGCAGCATCCGTACGCCTGGATCATCATCGGCCACGAGAATGGTTCCGCGCGACGAGCTCTCCAGCGCTTCGAGCGAGGAGGAGAGGGCCGGCTCGCTGGGATCGCTTTCCATCGGTGGGTCGTGTTCCCTCATGCTGAATGCGGAACGATGCGAGCATGCAAATGGCGATGCCGCTGGGTGACGAGGCTCCGCGCGGCGACGACGTTCCCGGGATTCGAGTCGGAACCTGCGGCTACAGCTATCGCGACTGGATCGGCCCGCTGTATCCGCCCGGAACGAAGCCGCGCGAGATGCTGGACGTGTACGCCGGGCGCTTCTCGGCCGTGGAGATCGACAGCACGTACTACCGCGTGCCGTCCGCCAAGACGTTCGCGTCGATGGCGGAGCGCACGCCGCCCGGTTTCCTGTTCTCGGTGAAGCTGCCGGGCGCAGCGACGCATCTGCCCGCGGAGGCGACCGCGCTGCCGCCCGAGGTGCGCGAGTTCCGCACGGCCCTCGAACCGCTCGCGCAGAGCGGAAAGCTCGCGTGCGGGCTGATGCAGTTCCCCAACAGCTTCAAGCCGTCGACGGACGCGGAAAAGCGGCTGCGCGCGCTGCGCCGTGCACTTCCGGAGCTCGCCCTGATCGCGGAGTTCCGCCACCGCGACTGGCAGTCGAACGCGATCTTGGAACTGCTCGCCGAGCTCGGCATCGGCTGGTGCAACGTCGACATGCCGCACTTCTCCAAGCTGCTGCGCGAGTCGGCCGACGCAACGAGCGCGATCGCGTACGTGCGCTTCCACGGCCGCAACTTCAAGCAGTGGTGGCGGCCCGAGACACCCGATCTGCGCTACGACTACCTGTACAGCGCGGAAGAGCTCGAGCCGTGGGTCGAACGCGTGGCCGATCTGCGCGCGTCGGCGGGCGTGCGCGAGACGCTGGCGTTCTTCAACAACCACCGGGGCGGCCAAGCGGTGCGCAATGCCGAGATGTTTCGCGCGATGCTCGAAGCGCGGCTGGTGGGCCGCGCCTCGAGCGGTCGGTAAAAGGGGTTAGCCGCCTACGATCGTCGTGACGGACCCGCCGGTGCCGATGTAGATCCCGACGACCTGGCCGATGCCGACGTTGACGTTGTTGAGCACGTCTTGCAGCGAGACGTTCGCCGTCACGTCGACCGTGGAGTTGTTGAGCACGTTGTTCAGCGCGTCGCTCACGTTGATGTTCGCGAGCACGTTGTGCAGAATGTTGTTCGCGGTGCTGTTCCCGGTCGATTGCGCGATCATCGTGGTCGACGCGTAGAGGGTCGGACCGCCGAACAGCGCGTCAGCGACCGCGTTGAAGCCCGTGTCGCTCAGGTGCAGCGCGGACTTGTCGGCGGCGGTCAGGCGGTACATGCTCAGGTTGGAGAACTTGATCGTCTTCAGCCCGCGCAGCTTGATGACTTGCTGGGGGATGTGCGTGACGCCGTACTGCACCTGGGTGCGAGTCAGCTGCGCGGTGCGAAGCTTCTTGATCTGCCCCTTGTGTTTGCCGTTGTTGCCGTTGGCGTTCCCCGTGGGCGTGTCGGTGCTGCGCTGGCCGCCCGTGCTGCGGCTCGGCGTCGCGCTCGCGGCCGGCGCGGCGCTCGGCGCAGCGGTGCTCGGCGAGGGCATCGTCGTTGCTCCTCCGGTACTGCCCGGCGACATCGGCGGCATCGTCATCGCGCCGGTCCCCGGGCTCGCGGCCGGTGCGGACGGCGTGCCGCTGCTCGACGGCATCGGAGACGATTGCGCGAACGCGGCACTCGTCGAGGCGAGCGCGAGCGCTGCCGCGGCGAGCATCAGCCGGCTGGGTTGGTGCATAGATGTGAGCTCCTGTCTGGCTGAGTGACTGACAAGTGCCGTCTTTTCCCAGAAGCGCCCAAGCAACGCGTGCTCGCTTAGTGTACGAGCCCCGCCATCACGGTAAGGAAGCGTTCGATCTCTTCGTCCGTCGTGTACATGTGCGCGCTCACGCGCAGCCCGCAGCCCGGGCGATAATCGACGTAGATCCTGCGCTCGATCAGCTCGTGCAGCACGCGCTCCGCACCGGGAACGTCGATGCCCACCCAGCCGGTGCGGCGGCTCGCGTCGTGCGGCGTGTTGACGCGCCAGCCGCGTTCGAGCGCGGCCTCGGTGAGCCGCGTCGTGAGCCGGACGTTGTGCGCGCGAATCGTTACGACGCCGACGTCGCGGATGATGTCGTGGCCGGCTCGCGCGACCAAATAGCCGGGAATCGTCGGCGTCCCGGTGGCCCAGCGGAGCTGATCGGTCGCATAGTCGATCGGCGGCGGCTCGAACGCGAACGGATCGCGGTGCGCGAACCATCCCGTCACGGCGGGCTCGAAGCGCTGCGCGAGCGACGGGCGCACGTAGATCCAGCCGCAGCCGGGTCCGCCGCACAGCCACTTGTGCGAGCCGCCCACCACGATGTCGAGGTCGAGCGCGACGACGTCGTACGGATACGTCCCGGTCGTCTGGTACGCGTCGAGTACCACCAGCGCGCCCATCTCTCTCGCGCGCGCGGCGATGGTCGCCACGTCGATCAGCACGCCGCTCTGGTAGTACGCGTGCGACAGCACGACAACCGCGGTGCGTTCGGTGATGGCAGCGCAAATACGCTCGGTCGGGATCGTGCGGCCGTCGTCGGTCGGAACGCGCACGGTTTTCGCGCCGGCGCGCTCCCACGCGGTCCACACGTACGCGAGCGACGGAAACTGCAGCGCCTCGTACACGATCTCGTTGCGATCCGTCCCTCGAAAGCCGAGTGACGACGCGAGCGCCGACTGCAGCACGCTGACGTTCGGCGCGAGCGACACCGAGCCGGCGGGCGCGCCGATGATCGCTCCGACGCCGTCACCGATCGCGCGCGCCTCGTCCAGCCATCCGGGCCATGCGCCCTCGGGCCCGCCGTCGGCCCACTGCGCGTGATAGCGCACGAGCGCGTCGCGCGCGGCGAGCGGCGGCGCGCCCATCGAATGCGACACGAGCCACGTGTTCGTGTCGATGCCCGCGAAGCGGTCGCGCACGCGCCGCGGCAGGTCGCTCGCGGAAGCGGACTCGGACGACGACGCGGCGATCACGCGGGCGAGCTTCCGCCGAGCACGGTGCGAACCTCCCACAGCTCCGGGAAGAAACGGCGCTGCAGCGTGCTCTGCAGGTACGACACGCCGAGCGATCCGCCCGTCCCGGGTTTCATGCCGATCATGCGCTCCACCATGATCACGTGCCGCCCGCGCCACAAGCGCACGCGCTCGTCGAACTCGATCAGGTCTTCCAGCAGCAGGTAGAGCGCGTAATGCTCTTCGTCGTGCTCGTAGATGCGCCGGAACGTGTCGATCAGCGCGTCGTGCGACGACACGTTGAAACCCCGCCGCGCCAATGTTCCCTTGAGCGCGTCGTACAGTGTCGGCTCGTGCAGACGCCGTTCCAGGTTGGCGCGCTCGGCCGGCGTGACGTCGAGGTGCTTGAGCGCTTCTTCGGGCATGCGCAGCCCGCACCGGAACTCGATCTCGCGAAACTGCGCCGACTGAAAGCCGCTCGCCGGGTTGAGCCCCTCGCGAAAGGCGTTGAAGTCCTGCGGCGTCATCGTCTCGAGCACGTCGACTTGCGTCTCGAGGATGCGCTGGATCGCGTGGATCCGGCGAAACGCCTTGGCGACCTTGAGCAGATCGTCGCGGTCGAGGAAGCGCACGGCCGCGTCGAGCTCGTGCAGCGTCTGCTTGAACCACAACTCGTACACCTGATGGATCAGGATGAACAGCAGCTCGTCGTGATGCGGCGGATCGCTGACCGGCTGCTGGAGCGACAGCAGCTCGGGAACCCGGAGGTACGAGCCGTAGGTGAGAGACGCGGTTGCCACGACGGGGCCTTCCCTGCCGCGGCGCGCGCCTACTGTTTGCGCGCCTCGCGCCAGCGCCACGCCCACGCGTTCCAAAGGTGCTGCCCGGTGACCGACGGCACCACGCCTTCGAGGCCGTCGCGATAGGCGACCGCCTCGTGGTTGAAGCCCAGGAAGATCACGTCCGTCTGCTCCACGAGACGGCGCGTGAGCGCGCGGTCGCCGGCCGCTTCGGCGGCGGGGTCGGTGGCGTCCAGCTCGGCGCGCGCCGCGCGCTCGATCACCGGGTCGCAGATGGATCCGTAGTTGTCGCCGTTGGGCGGGCGCGTGCCGCAGCGGAAGAGGTACGAATGATCGGCGACACCGTTGGGCTGCCAGCCGGAGTACGACAGGTCGAAGCGCCCGTTCTGAAAGATGCCGTTCTCGGCTTTGGACGCCCAGATCAAATTGTAGTTGTACGACTTGAGCTCGGTGCGCGCGCCGATCTTCGCGAGATCCTGCTGCGCGAAGAGGCCGAAGCGCTCGGTGGTCTTCGACTCCGTGGTGGCGACGAACTGAAACGACAGCGCGCGACCGTTCTTGTGCCGCGTGCCGTCCGCGCCGAGCCGCCAGCCCGCGGCGTCGAGCAGGCGCGCCGCGGCGGCAGGATCGTACTGCGGCTGCACGATGGACGGGTCGTACGCGAACTGGCCCGGAAGACGATCGCTCTCGCCTTCCACCGACAGCTCGCCGTTGAGGTCGTGCATGATGCGCTTGCGATCGATTCCCATCGCGACGGCGCGGCGCACGCGCGGATCGTCGAGCGGCGGATGCGCGAGGTTGAGCAGCACGAAGTCGAACTCGTAGTGCGGCTGCAGCACGACGTGCGCGTCGCGCCGCGTGCGCACCGCGTCGAGGAACGACCGTCCCGACTGCACGCGCCCGATCACGATGTCCAGACTGCCCGCTTTCCACAGCGTCGCGACGGTGTTGATGTCGGGCACGACCGCGATCTCGACGCGCGGGATCGCCGCGGCGCCTCGAAAATAGTTCGGGTCCGCGGTGAGCACGATGCGCGA
>JAXDMB010000293.1:0-6835 GCA_034666325.1 Vulcanimicrobiota bacterium | reverse complement strand
GCTCGTGCGCGTGGTGCTGCACGACGCGCAAGGCAACGCGGTGCGGGTCCGCCGCGGCGCGGACTTCGACTACTTCACCGACCGCGGCGAGACGCAATGGCAAACGCGCTTGCGCTATGGCGGGCCGGCCGCGATCGTGTCGGTGCGCGACGACGGTCCGGTGAACGTGCGCGCCGTCGCGAACCGGCCGCCGGGACTGGGCGAGCAGAAAGCGTCGTTCGACACGCGCGCGTGGCGCACGCCGCGCACCGTCGCGTCCGCCGTGGGGCCGCATCTCGTGCGCATCGGCTGGTTTCCGCAGGTGCCCGACGGTGCGGTGCGCATCCACCGCGTCGATGCCGGCGGACATCGCACGCTCGCGGCGACGCTGCATGCGCCGGCATCGTCATGGGACGACGGCGCGGTTCAACCGGGGCGCGTGGCGCGCTACGTCGTGGAGCGCCCGCATTCGCCCGCGATCGCGGTGCACGCCGACGTGCCGCCGCAGCTCGCCCAAAGCACGGCCGACGCGATTCGCGGGAAGTCCGCGTGGCTCGCGTTCTCCGGCGATCCGCTCGACGACGCGTCGTACGCGAAGCTCGACGTCGATCAAATCGTCGCGACGGCGGTGCGCGCCGGTTTGCGCTCGGTGGAGCTGCGGCTCGCGTACGGCGCGTTCGACGAGATCACGCCCGGCGCGAAAGCGACGATCGACCGGCTGATCGACGGTTTGGCGTCGCACCGCGTCGCGGTGATCGGCTGGACGGTTCCGCGCGCGGCGGCGTTCGACGATCTCGCGCGCAACGCCGAGGTGGCCGCGTACCGCACGCCGGCCGGTCACGGCATCACGGGCTTGGCCGTCGACCTGGAGCGCGGCGAGGAGTTTCTCGGCAACGGACCGCGCGGGTACGCCGCGCTGCGCACGTATCTCGGGGCGCTGCGGCGCGCGGTCGGGCCGCGCGTGCTGCTGGTCGCGACCATCGAAGACCCGTATCTGGAGCACCTCGACCAGGCGAAGTTTCCGTACCGCGAGATCGCGCGCGACGCCGACGTGCTGCAGACGATGACGTACTGGCGCATGATGGGCCCATGGGACACGGCCGCGAAGGTGCAGGCCGCCGTCGCGGGCTCGGTGGCGCTCGTGCGGCAGCTGGCCGCGCGCGACGTCCCGGTCGACGTCGGCGCGCAGACCGGCGTGCTGTCCAAGCGCGGCGCGCCGCCCGGCGACGAGCTCACCGCCGCCATCGACGCGAGCCGGCGCGCGGGAGCGATCGGCGTCACGTTCTACGACTGGTCGGGGACGGGTCCGGAGCAGTGGGACGCGATCGCGCGTGCGGGCTGGTAGCTCGGGTGTGCGGGCGACCCCGGGAGTTCGCGCGCCGCTCGGCCAACGATAGCGGCACAGATGCTGCCCGAGCTCCTGGCGTGGTTCACCGGGAAGGAACAGAACCGGCGGAAATTTCCGCGCAAACGCAAGCCGTATCGCGCGGCGTACAGCCTCGACGGTAAATCCACCCGTGCGGCCATCGGCCTCGACCTCAGCGGCGGCGGGCTGTGCATCCTCACGCAGGAGCCGGTCGGGCGCGACGAGTTCGAGGTGCGCATCCAGCTCGACGAGCGCAGCCTGCGCGTGCGCGCCCGGACGGTGTGGCACGACAACGTGCAGCACCAGGGCCGCAAGGTGTGGCGCTACGGCATGCGTTTCACGGGCATTCCGGCGGACGACTGGGACGCGATCATGCGCTACACCACCGACCGTCCGGTGGCGGAGAGCAACAAGGCGCAGGAAGAGCTGACGGCGGTGCGCATGACACCCGACGACACCGCGCGCCTGCTGCCCCGGGAGCTTCAGAACCGGCTGCTGTCGATGCTCGTCGAGCGCCGGCGTCTCGCACCGCTCGCCGACCGCGTCACGCCGCTCGTGCAGTACTTCTACTCCGGCATCGTGCGGCACAACGACAAGCTGATGCACCGCCTCGTCATCCAGTCGAAGCTGGTGGGACCCGAACGCGACGAGCTGTTCGAGACGCGCTTCGTGTTCGACGAGTCCGGCAAGAACGTTCAAATCCTGAACTGAAAGGCTCCGCGTGCCCCAGAAAACCGCCCTGATCACCGGCATCACCGGTCAAGACGGCTCGTTCCTCGCCGAGTTCCTGCTCGCGCAAGGCTATCGCGTCGCGGGCATGACGCGCCGCTCGTCGACCGACGTCCACGAGCGCATTCAACATATCGTGGACGACGTCACGATCGTCTCGGGCGACCTGCTCGACCAGAGCTCGATGACGTCGATCGTCGCCGAGATCCGGCCGGACGAGATCTACAATCTGGCCGCGCAGTCGTTCGTGCCGGCGTCGTGGGCGCAGCCCGTGCTCACCGGCGAGTTCACCGCGCTCGGCGTCACGCGCGTGCTCGAAGCGATCCGCACCGTCGATCCGACGATCCGGTTCTACCAAGCGTCGAGCTCGGAGATGTTCGGCAAAGTGCAAGCCGTCCCGCAAAACGAGGACACGCCGTTCTACCCGCGCTCGCCGTACGGCGTCGCGAAAGTGTACGGTCACTGGATCACGGTCAACTACCGCGAGTCGTACAACCTGTTCGCGGCGAGCGGCATCCTGTTCAACCACGAAAGCCCGCGGCGCGGCAAAGAGTTCGTGACGCGCAAGATCTCCGACGGCGTCGCGCGGATCAGCCTCGGGATGCAGAAGGAGATTCGCCTCGGCAATCTCGACGCGCAGCGCGATTGGGGACATTCGGCGGACTACGTTCGCGCGATGTGGATGATGCTGCAGCAGCCGCGGGCGGACGATTACGTCATCGCGACCGGGCGCACGCACTCGGTGCGCGATTTCGTGCGGCTCGCGTTCGCGGCGGTCGATCTCGACTGGGAAAAGTACGTGGTCGTCGATCCACGCTTCTACCGGCCGGCCGAGGTGGATCTGCTGGTCGGTGACGCGTCCAAAGCGCAGCGGGAGCTCGGGTGGCGGCCCGAGGTGTCGTTCGAGCAGCTCGTCGAGCAGATGGTGCTCGCCGATCTCGGGCGCTTGCGCCCGTTCGCGCCGGCGTGACGTGCGCGTTCTCGTCACCGGCGCCCGCGGTTTCGTCGGGCGCCATCTGAGCGCTGCGCTGCGCGCGCGCGGGCACGAGGTCATTGAAGCGGACCGCGGCGCGGAGGAGGACGTGCTGCCGGTCGACGTCACCGACGGGCTCGCCGTGCGCGCCGCGTTCGATCTGGCGCGTCCCGACGCGGTCGCGCATCTCGCGGCACAAGCGTTCGTCCCGGCATCGCTCGCCGATCCCGGCGCCACGTTCGACGTGAACGCGCGCGGCACGCTGCACGTGCTGGAGTCCGCGCGCGCGGTTGCCGCGGACGGCGTGCGGCCGCGGGTGCTGATCGTGAGCAGCGCCGACGTGTACGGCGCGCAGCCGCCGGGCGCGTTCCCGCTGCGCGAGACGGTCGCGCCGCTGCCGCGCAACCCGTACGCCGCGAGCAAAGTGGCCGCGGAAGCGCTCGCGCTGGCGTACGCGCGCTCCTTCGGCGTCGATGTGGTCGCGACGCGCGCGTTCAACCACATCGGTCCCGGGCAGGACCAGCGCTTCGCGATCGCGTCGTTCGCCGTGCAGATCGCGCGCGCCGCCGCAGGCGTGGACCGCGTCGTGCGCGTCGGAAATCTCGAAGCGAGCCGCGACGTTCTGGACGTGCGCGACGTGTGCGACGCGTACGCGCTGCTGCTCGAAGGCGCGGGCGGCGCGGGCGAGATCTACAACGTGTGCAGCGGCAAGGCGACGACGATGCACGAGATCTTGCGCCGTTTGATCGAGACCGCCGGCGTGCCCGTGGAAGTCCGCGAAGAGCCGGAGCGCATGCGCCCGGCGGACGTGCCGTTGAGCGTCGGCGACGCATCCAAGCTGCGCGACGCGACGGGCTGGGCGCCCCGCATATCGCTGGCGGCGGCGCTGCGCGCCGTGTACGAAGACGCGCGTGCGCGCATTTCGGCGACGTCCCCGCAACCACAGAACGGCAAAGACGACATGGTGACTTCGTGAACGATTCTTCGACAGAGCACGAACAGAGCGGCTCGCAACAGGACGATTTCAGCGCGTTCGTGTTCGGCAACCGCGGCGCGCTGCTCGCGCTGCCGGCCGTGCTTCTCGCCGCGTTCGGCAAGCCGAGCGCGTTCTCGATCGCGACCGGTTTGCCGCTCGCGTTCGCCGGCGAGGTGGTGCGGATGTGGGCCGTGGGTTACAGCGGCGTCACGACGCGCGGCGACGTGGTCACCGCGCCCGCGCTCATCACGGCCGGGCCGTACGCGCACGTGCGCAATCCGTTGTACGCCGGCAACTTCATCACGGCGGCGGGTTTCGCGCTCGCGTTCACCGGCAAGAACTCCGCGCCGGTCCGGTTCGCGCTCGTCGCGGGATCGCTCGCGGCGATGCTCGGCGTGTACGCCGTGATCGTGCCGCACGAGGAAGGCTATCTCCGCGCCACGTTCGGCCGTGCGTTCGACGACTACGCCGGACGCGTGCCGCGCATCGTTCCCGCGCTCGAACCCTCCGAACCGCGGCACGGGTCGTACGATCCGCAAGTGATCGGCAAGGCGGAGTCCCGGACGTGGGTTACCTTCGGCGTGATGCTCGGCGTGCTCGCGCTCAAAGCGCTGCGCGTGTGACCGGGCACGCCGCCGGTTCGACGGGCCGCCTCAAGGTCGCGCTGATCGCGACCGCGGGCGTGGCGCTGCTCGAGCTCGCCGGCGGCGTGCGCGCGGGCTCGCTCGCGCTGATGTCGGACGCGGCGCACGTCACGATGGACGTCGTCGCGCTCGCCATCGCGCTGGCCGCGGCCGTGCAGGCAAAGCGGCCCGCGACGCACCGCCAGACGTACGGCTTCGCGCGCTACGAGATCCTCGCCGCGCTCGCGAACGGCGGTCTGCTCACGGCCGTGACGGTGCTCATCGCCGTCGAGGCGGTTCGCCGGCTGCTCCATCCCGAGCTTCCGTCCGGCGGGCTGATGGCTTCGGTCGCGGCGGTCGGCTTCGCGGTCAACGTGGGCGTCGGGATAACGCTCGCTCGCGGCCACCACGCCAGCCTCAACGTGCGCGCGGCGGTGTGGCACGTCGCCGGCGACGCGCTCGGTGCGCTCGCGGTCATCATCGGCGGCGGGCTCATCGTGTTGACCGGCGCGGCGTGGATCGATCCCGTGCTCTCGCTGCTCGTAGCCGGGATCATCGTCGCGGGCGTTTTCGGCATCGTGCGCGAGGCGACCGGCGTGCTGCTCGAGAGCGCCCCCGGCCACGCGGAGGTCCCCGCTGTACGCGACCGGATCGTGCGCGTGGAAGGCGTGGTGGACGTGCACGACCTGCACGTCTGGACGATCGGGTCGGGCTCGCACGCGCTCTCCGCGCACGTCGTGCTCGACGACCGCAAGCTGAGCGAGGCGAGCGCCATCCTGCGGTCGATCGACACCGCGATGCGCGCGGACTTCGAGATCGCCCACGTCACGGTGCAGTTCGAGTGCGAGAGCTGCGATCCCGACACGACCATCATCTGCACGCAGGGTCGGGAATCCGCAGCCGGCCTCACGAAGTCTTGAGGGGTATGAAGTCCGGTACCGTCGTCCTCTCGACCGCGCGCACGCCCTTCGGGCGCCTCGGCGGCGCACTCTCATCCCTCGCCGCCACGTCGCTCGGGGCCGACGCGATCCGCAACGCGATCGCGCGCGCCGGCGTCGACCCGTCCGACGTCGAGCACGTCATCATGGGGCAGGTCATTCAGGCCGGGGCCGGTCAGGCGCCCGCGCGGCAGGCCGCGTTCAAAGCGGGTCTCGCGAAGACCACCACCGCGGAGACCATCAACAAAGTCTGCGCGTCCGGCATGCTCGCCGTCACCTACGCGGCGCGGTACGTCACCGCGGGCGATTATCGCGTCGTGGTCGCCGGCGGCATGGAGTCGATGTCCAACGCGCCGTATCTGCTGCCCGGCGCGCGCAACGGCTACCGGTACGGCAACGGCACGCTGGTCGACGCGATGATCCACGACGGGCTGTGGGACTACTACTTCGACGAGGCGATGGCCGCCCAGGGTGCGCGCGTCGCCGCGGAACTCGGCGTCACCCGCGCCGTGCAAGACGAGTTCGCGTACCAGAGCCACAAGCGCGCGCACGACGCGCACGAAGCGGGCCATTACGCGGACGAGATCGCGCCGATCGACGTCGCCACCAAAGCAAAGGGCAAGATCGTCGTCGACGCGCTCCCGCAGCAGGCGCGCGCGCGCGTTCCCGCGCTCGTGGGCGCGCCCGGTTCGAGCGGATCGGTGTGGGATCACGTTCCGCCGCAGAACATGGTCGCCGATCCGGCGCAGTACTCGCCGTACGTCACCGGCGACGTGCCCTACACGCGCGTCGACCGCGACGAGCCGGTGCGCGCCGACGCGTCGCTCGCCGCGATGGCGAAGCTCAAGCCGATCGACGCCGGCGGAACGATCACCGCGGGCAACGCGCCCGGCGTGAACGACGGCGCTGCGGCGCTCGTCCTTTCGTCCGCGGACTATGCGCGTTCGATCGGTGCCGACCCGCTGGCGGAGATCGTCGACCATGCCGGTGTGGCGTGGGATCCGCCGTATCTCGCGCTCGTGCCGGCGATGGCCGCGCAGAAGCTGCTGGATCAGCAGGGGCTCAAGGCGTCCGACATCGCGGTTTGGGAGATCAACGAGGCTTTCGCGGCCGTGGCGCTTACCGCGGCTGCGCGGCTTGGGGTCGATCCCACCGTCATCAACGTGCAGGGCGGCGCTGTGGCGCTCGGGCATCCGATCGGGGCTTCGGGGGCTCGGATCGTCAGCGCCGTGGTGCAGCAGCTTCGGCGGC
>JAXDMB010000292.1:0-3539 GCA_034666325.1 Vulcanimicrobiota bacterium | reverse complement strand
GATCACCGCCGGAACGTCGAGCTTTTCGACGACCGCCGCGATCAGCGCGCCGGACGCTTTCTCGTCCACCAGTCCCGGTCCGAACACCAGCGCGTCGGCGCGGTTCGCGCGCTCGGCGATCGTTTGCGCGCTCGCGAGCGCGATCGCGCCGGAGGGCGTCTCTTCGAGCGCGACCACCAGCGATTCGAGCACGTCGCTGCCGACGTGCGCGGCAACCGACGCGCACGTGCCGATCTGCAGCTTGCCCGCGCCCGCGCGCAGCGCCGCGGTCGCGCACAAGATCGCCGCGCCCGGCATCTGCGGTGCGCCGGCGACCACGAAGATGCTCCCGCGCGCGTTCTTGTCGCCGCCCGGCGGTACCGGCAGCGGCCACGCGCGCAAGAGCGCTTCGCCGATCTCGACTACCGGCTCAGCCGCGGGCAACGGGGACGTCCGCTTCGTGCGTCACCGGCTCGCCGGCTTCTTCCATCGGCGCGACGACGTTGTACGCGTCGAGCTTCAGCGCGTTCGTCGCGCGGTCGAGGCGGTACGTCGTCACCGAGCAGTTCGCGACGTCGCCGGCGTGGTCGATGTCGATGATCTGCTGCTCGGTCATGCGCTCGAGCACGTACCGCGCGCACAGCACAATCACCTGATGCGTCACGATCGCGACGCGCTTGCCAGCGTGCTCGCAGCGCACCGTGTCGAGCGCGCTGCGCAACCGCAGGATCACGTCGGTCCAGCTCTCACCGCCCGGCGGGCGGTAGTAGAACTTCCCGAGCATGAGGCGCATCGCGGCCTGCTCCGGAAACTGAAGCTCGATCCCGGTGCGCGTGAGCCGGTCGAGCATGCCGAACTCTTTCTCGCGCAGCCGCTCGTCCACCGTGACGGGAACGCCGCGCCAGCCCGCCTCCCGCAAGGCGATCCCGGCGGTCTCCTGCGCGCGAACGTACGGCGACGCGAGCACCGCGTCGATCGGGTCGATGTTCCGCGCGCACCAGCGCCCCAGCGCCGCCGCCTGCCGTTCGCCGAGCGCTGAGAGCGGCACGTCGCAATCGCGCGTCGCGATGTCGATCACGTGCGCGCCGGCGGCCATCGCGGCCTCGCGCGCGACGTTGCCCGCACTCTCCGCGTGCCGGATCAGAAAGAGTTCGGACGGCCAGCCGGTCTCCACGGCAACGCCTGTACCCAGACCGGCCCGCGTCTCGCCGCGACCGGCGAGCGGCGGCTCGCCGTTACTTCTTCGCGGCGGCCAGCGTCTTGAGCGCCTCGAGCGTGTTGTCGACGTGCTTGGACGGATCGAGGCTCGTGTACGAGTACACGATCGTCCCGTTCGGCGCGATCACGTAGGACGTGCGGTTCGCGTAGCCGGGCGCAAGCGCCGCGTCGTACTGCTTCGCGACTTTGAGCCCGGGATCGGACGCCACGAGAAACGCCGAGCGGCACTCCTGCGTCGAGAACTTCTTCTGCGTCTCGATGTCGTCCGCGCTCACGCCGATCACTTGCGCGCCGTATTTCGCGTAGTCCGCGACGTGCTCGGAGAACAGGTGCGCCTCAACCGTGCAGCCCGACGTGAACGACTTCGGGAAGAAGTACAGCACCACGGGTCCCTTGGCGAGCGCGGCCTTGAGGTCGACGGTCGCGACGTCGCCGCCCTTGGCGGCTTGAAGCGTGAACTCGGGCGCGGTCACACCGTGCTCGAGGTGCGCTGAGGCATGCCGGACGCCCACCAGGGCGACCACTGCGAGGACGACGAGCGCGACGAGCGCTCCGGCAACGATTCGGTTCACGAACGACCTTCTTTCACTTCCCGTAGACCCGCCGCGGGCTCCGGCAGTTCGACGCTGCCCCAAAGTCGTGAAGAATGTCTAAAGCCCGATCTGCCGGGCAATGACCAGGCGCTGGACCTCGTTGGTGCCTTCGCCGATCTCGTTGATCTTCTGGTCGCGGTACATCCGCGAGACCGGGTACTCGTCCATGAAGCCGTAGCCGCCGTGGATCTGCACGGCCTCGTTGACCACCCGGCGCGACACCTCGCCCGAGTAGAGCTTCGCCAGCGACGCCGTGAGCTCGAAGGCGCGGCCGTTGTCCTTCTCCCACGCCGCCTTGAGCACCATCAGCTTGGCGTGCTCGATCTCCGTCACCATGTCGGCCAGCTTGAACTGGATCGCCTGGAACTTCGAGATCGCCTGGCCGAACTGGTGCCGCTGCTTGGCGTACTTGTACGCCTCGTCGTACGCCCCGATCGCAAGGCCCACCGACAGGGCGGCGACCGATATACGGCCGCCGTCGAGGATGCGCAAGAAGTTCTGGAGCCCCTTGCCCCGCTCCCCGAGCAGGTTCTCCTCAGGCACCTCGGCGTCGTTGAACGACAGCTCGCGCGTGTCCGACGCCTTCCAGCCCATCTTGCGGTACTTCTTCGAGCGCGTGAAGCCGGGCGTGTCCTGGGGCACGGCGATCGTCGAGATCTCCTTGCGCCCCGTGGGACCCTTGTCGGTGACCGCGGTGATCGTCGTGCCGCCGGTCATGTCGGTGCCGCTGTTGGTGATGAACGCCTTGGTGCCGTTGATCACCCACTTGCCGTCGCGCAGCTCGGCGCGCGTTTGCGTGCCGCCCGCGTCGCTGCCGGCGCCCGGCTCCGTGAGGCCGAAGCCCCACAGCTTCTCGCCCCTTGCCAGGGGCACGAGGAACTCTTCCTTTTGTTTTTCGGTGCCGAAGAGATAGAACGGCGATGCGCCGAGCGAGACGTGCGCGGCGAGGGTGATCCCGGTCGAGGCGTCGGCGCGGGCGATCTCCATCACGGCGAGCGCGTAGCTGATCGTATCGGCTCCCGCACCGCCGTACTTCTCCGGGAAAGGCAAGCCCATCAACCCGAGCTCGGCCATCTTTCGCACCAGCTCGTACGGGAAACGCTCTTCGCGGTCGTTGTGCTCGGCTTGCGGCGCGACCTCGTTCTGTGCGAAGTCGCGGCACAGATCCTGGATCGCTTTTTGCTCGTCGGTGAGGTCAAAGTTCATGCTTCTGACGGAGGTATCAGCCGTGGCCCGCCCAATACCTTCGCAAACCTGACGCCGGAGTACCGTCTCACGTATGATCAGACTCCGCGGCGTTTCGCTCACGTACCCCAACGGAACGCGAGCGTTGGACGACGTCGATCTCGAGATCGAGAAGGGCAGCTTCGTATTCCTGGTCGGCCATTCGGGCACCGGGAAATCGTCGCTGCTCAAGCTGCTGTACCGTGAAGAGCTGCCGAGCCGCGGCGAAGTGGTGGTCGACGGTATTCGCGTCGACACGCTGCGGCGCGGCAGAGTGCCCAAACTGCGCCGAAACATCGGCGTGGTGTTCCAAGACTTCAAGCTGCTCTCGCACAAGACGGTGTGGGAGAACGTCGCGTTCGCGCTGCAGGTCACCGGCACGCGCACCAAAGACGTGATGCGCATGGTGCCGCGCGCGCTCGATCTGGTGGGGCTCTCGCACAAGAGCCGCATGTTTCCGAGCGAGCTGTCGGGCGGCGAACAGCAGCGCACCGCGATCGCCCGCGCGCTGGTGGGCAATCCGAA
>JAXDMB010000291.1:0-10787 GCA_034666325.1 Vulcanimicrobiota bacterium | reverse complement strand
CCCCGGTGAGGCCTCGCGGCGCCACCACGCCACGGCGCCGGTGGTGTCGACCTCCCACGATTCGCCGCGCGCGATCTTCTGCGTGCCGTACAGCGTCGCGCCGTCGAGCGTATCGCCGACGCGCACCTCGACGCTCACACCGGCCGCGAACGAGACGTTGCGAAAGCGGATCAACCCGTCGGCGTTCGCTGCCGCCCGCGGTGCGAGGCACACGGCGGAGGCGGCGGCGAGCGCGGAAAGAGCCTGCCTGCGAGTCATCGGCACCCTCCCCCAGCAATCAGCCGGTACCAACGAAACAATACAGAGCAGGCTGAGAAACCCCTGGGAGCGCGGCGGCCGCGCCCCCGGGGTTTCGCTACTGCACGCCGAGGTGCAGATCGGACTCCTGCGGCAGACAGTACTGCAGCGCCGTGCCTTCCGCGACGCCCGACGCGTCGTTCGCGCCGACCGTGACGTTCTTGCACGTGAGGTCCCACACGAACGTGGACGGACCGCCCTGCGGCATCACGATGCTGTCGCCGAACGCCGTGGTCGCGGGCGGCTGCAACACGGCCTTGAACTCCACGGTCGCGGCGGAGCCGGCCGAAATCTCGCTCAGATCGGGATGCACCACGGCGCCGTACGTGTACAGCAGTCCGGCGGCAAGCGTCGTGCCGGTGAGGCCACCGCCGGGGTTCGCCGGGTCGAAATCGATCTCGTACACCGGGCTCGCGGCGTTCGGCTGCGATGAGCCGTATGCAATGTTCAGCGGCTGCTGCGCGGTCACGTCGGTGACGCTCAGCGCCAGCGCGTTGGCGAGATAACCGTGGCTCGCGGGCGTCCAGCTCGCCGCCATGTCGTCGCCGCCGGCGTCCAATGCGTCGAACGCGAACGCGCACACGGCTTTGGGCTCGTACTGCACGACGTTCGCCGGACAGCCGACGGCATTGTCGGTCTCGAACCCGGTTGTGCTCAGCGGATTGGTGAGCAGCGTGAATCCCTTCACCGAAGCGGCGGCGCCGTTGAGCGTCGCGGAGAGGTTCGCGGCGCCGCTGCTCGTGACGGTGACCGGCACGCTGTCCGCGTAATCGAGCAGCGTCATGCTCGAATCGACCGCGGCAACCGCATAGATTGCATTCCCGACGGGTGCGGCGACGCTCACGGTGACGCAGCCCGAAGCGGACTGCGTCGTGCGCCCGTGCGCGCGTCCCCCTCCACCGCCGCCGCATGCGCCGAGTTGCGACACGGGAACGAGCGAGCTGTACGGTCCGTTGACCGGCTGCGCGTCGCCGTCGAGCGACTTGAGTACGACGTCGACGTACGCGGTCGACGGCGAAACGGTTTTCGCGGCGCGCTTGTTCCCGGAAGCTTTCTTCGCCGGAATCGAGATGCTGATCGTCATGGTCGACCGCTTCGCCGATGCGGCTGCGCCGACGCTCGGCGCCGGTGTCGGCGCCGTTACGGCACTTGCGGCGCGAGGCGCCGGAACGACAGCGGAGCCGGAATGCCCGCAAGCCGCCAGCGCAAGAGCAAACACGGCGCATGCGCCCAGACGTTCGATGTGCATAGTTCCCACCCGAAAGAGCCAGTGTGTGAAACGCGCAGCTCTGTGTGACAAGAGCTTGCGCCTCTGAGCCCATCGGCAATCGCATGGGAAACGTTTAGGTCCGGTAAAGCCGGCCGATGGGCCGGTCGGTGCAAGTGACGCTGCGCGAGCAAGATTGACCCAACACGGGCTGGAACACGCGTGACGCGCACGGAGAGATGGCGGAGCGGTTGAACGCGGCGGTCTTGAAAACCGCAGGCCCTTCACGGGGCTCGTGGGTTCGAATCCCACTCTCTCCTCACGTACGGCTTCCTCCAAAAGATGAAGCCTGGCATTTTCCCGTGGGCTTAAGTGGCGCTTCTCGGTAGAGATACAGGCGGCCGAAGCGGACTCGGGGACGATTTATCCGACCCCGGCGTACGGTACATGCGCGAGCGGGCGAAAAGTGCGGCGAGATATGCGGTGGCAACAAACTCGCAGTGCGTCGCTCGTGCAACATGCCAACGCGGTATTGACAGCGCCCTAGCTGCCGGTTCTCAATAAACAGCGTTTGTTTTTCGACGCGGCGTGGGCTCTCGGCGTAACGCGCGAAGGGTGGTATAGTAGCGTTATGGCGGACAAGCACGTTTCCGAAGGGCTCATCGCATACGGCGAGCGGATCGCGACCGAGAGAAACATGGGAACGCTAACCCCGGGCGAGCATCTTCCGTACAATTATTTCAGCCCGTCGCGCGTGAGCGGGAAAATCGAAGTCGCCGGTACCGATCGCGTGAGCGTCGCGGGCGCGGCAGTCGAGGAGAAGCGCTAGAGCCGAATTACTTCACGTCTCCGGGCGGCAACAGTGCGCTGACCTCGATCGCCGGCGCGACGGGTAGATCGACGTTCAGCAGTAGCGGGCTGATGTCGCCGGGTGGGATGATTGCGAGCGTTGGTGCGGTCATGTACGCCGTCGTGCCGTCGCCGATCGCGGCGCGCACGCGGAACGCGGCTTGCTGGTCCGGCGCGAGGATGAACATGCGCGGCTTGTCCGAGAACGACTCGGCGACGATGCGCGGGTGCTTCAGCTCGTCGAGCAGGCGTACCGCAGGATAGCCGTTGATCGCGCACGCGCTCGCGCCGGCGTTGGTCAGCGTGATACGTACCTCGCGGTGCATCGCGATGATCGCGTTCGACGTGACCGCCGCCTTTAGCTGAGACGCCGCGCACGGCCGCAAGATGGCGAGGGTGTGCGGTCCGGCGATGGGCGGGGCCGTGGAGACGAGCGTCGCGTGCGCAGCCGCCGGAAGCGCTGCGGCGGCCGCGACCAGGGCGAGGACAAACCAACGCGGAGCCATGCCGGCAGAACGTGCCGGAACACGAGAACGTGCCGCGAACCGGACGGCGTGCTGGCGGCGCCCGGCGAACGGGATGGGGTGCCTGCCGCTTCCCGCGACGCGCTGCTCGATGAGCTGCGCGCATATGTTCCCTCCGATGCGCGTGAGGAAGCGATGCGTGACCGGCTCGTTGCGTTCGTCGCTGCGCATACCGGTGCGTTCGAGCGCGTGCTTCAGATCGGGCACGTGACCGCGTCCGCGTGGATCGTCGATCCGTCGCGAACGCGCGCGCTGCTCACGCACCACCGCAAGCTCGGCAAATGGCTGCAGCTCGGCGGACACGTGGACGGCGATACCGACGTGCGGCGCGCCGCGTTGCGCGAGGCGCGCGAGGAATCCGGACTGCGCTCGCTGCGCTTCGTGCGCGGCGGTATCTACGATGTCGACGTGCACGCCATTCCCGCGCGTCCCGGCGAGCCGGCGCACGACCATTACGACGTGCGGTTCGCACTCGAAGCCGATCCCGCCGAACCGCTCGTGGTGAACGAAGAGTCCAATGAGCTCGCGTGGGTGCCCATTGACGTCCTCGCCTCCTACGGCGCCGACGAGTCCGTGCTCCGGCTCGCGGTCAAGACCGCGACCTTGCGTTGACGCCGGTCCGTGAGCAACGCCGTCGTCCCGGGTAGGAGCCGCGCATGCGCGGCCTCTTCGAGTTCACCTTTCACACCATAAAACCGGACATGGCCGCGCTCGCCGAGGGGGATCCGACGCTTTCGTTCCTGGGCGCGCAAGGGTGGGAGGTGCGCGGTGTCACGACGCTGCTCGACGGCTCGGTGCTCGTCGCGCTGCAACGGCCGCTCGACGAAGAGCGTCCGCTTCCCGACGGGGCGTCGCTCAGCGCGGCGCTGATCGAACCGCTCACCGCGCCGTCGCTCGACGAGATCGAGCGCTAGCGGGCGGGCAGGAGCGCGAGCGCGCGGTCGAGCTGGGCGTCGCGCCCGGGTTCGCCGGGGTGGGCGTCCGCGCTCTGCGCGACGACGACGTCCGGCGTGATGCCCACCTTGTCGATGTCGCGCCCGGCGGGCGTGAGATAGCGCGCCGTCGTCATCTTGATCGCGCCGCCGTCGGGCAGCGCGAACGTCTCTTGCACGAGCCCTTTGCCGAACGTGCGCGCGCCGACCAGCGTCCCCGCTTTGTCGTCCTGTATCGCGCCGGCGACGATCTCCGCCGCCGACGCGGTGTCGCCGTCCACCAGCACCGCGAGCGGCGCGTTCAGCTGCGAAACGCCGGCTTTCGCGGTGAACGCGACCGGTTTGCCGGTGCGCTCCTGCGTCGTCACGATCGTGCCGCGCACGAAGCGCGAGCCGATCGCGACCGCGGCGTCGCGATAGCCGCCGCCGTTCGCGCGCAAGTCGAGCGCGTACGCGCGCACGTTCGCCGCGCGCAGCTTCGCGAGCACCGCGTCGAGCTGCTGCGGTGACTGCGCGCCGAACGACCGGATGCGCACGTACCCGATCGCGTTCTGCACGACGCGCCCCGTCACGTCCGGCGCGCTGACCACCTTGCGCACGATGGCAACCGAATCGTGCGCAACGCCGTCGCGCGTGAAGCCGATGCGCACGGTGCTCCCCGGCGTTCCGCGCAGCGCTTTTGACACGGCGTCGGGCGTCGTCGCGGGCGGCGCGTTGCCGTCGATGCTCGTTATGGCGTCGCCCGGCTGCAAGCCCGCGCCTTCCGCCGGGCTGCCGGGAAACACGTCCACGACGCGGACCGCGTGCGTCTGCGGGTCGACGTCCAGCTCCGCGCCGATTCCGGCAGCCGGTTTGCCGTCGAGAAATCCCACGAACTTCTTGAACTCCGCCGGCGGAAACAGCACCGTGTACGGATCGTGCAGCGCCGCGAGCTCGCCCGCGATCGTCTTCGACACCAGGTCCGCGGTCCGCACGCGCGAGCCGTAGCGCGCCACCGCGAGCGCGACATCGCGATCGATCTCGCTCTCCGCGCGATAGCGGTCGGCATGCGCCGATGCGGGCGGAACGTTCGGGTGCGGGACGCCGCGCGACACGAGGTAGGCCACGATCGCGCCGCGCGCGCCGGCGAGCAGCTCGGCGGGCTCCACGGGCTTGTAGTAGCGCGCCATGATGGTCGTATAGCAGATCTCCAGCGCGATCACGTCGAGCGCACCGAGCGACGCGGGCGCGGCGGCTCGAGCGGGCGCGGGACGCCGCTGCGGCGCGGCCGCTCCGGTGCATGGCGCGGCGCCGAGCATGGCGAGAAGAAGCGCGATCAGCCTGCGGCCCACGCCGCCTTCTTCCCGCGCAATCTTGCGGCGAAGCGCTCCAACACCGGGCGCCGCCCGGGACGTCTTGCGCCGGGCGGCGTATCGACCGGCGATGGAGCGCCGTCGCACGGCCCTCGTCTTCTTCGCGGCGCTCGTGCTGTGCGCGCTCGTGACGAAGCCGCATACGCTCTCGTGGAACGACCGGTCGCGGCTGGCCACGATCGACGCGCTCGTATCGGGTCATTCGTTCGCGATCGAGAATTCGGCGTTCGCTGCCGGGACGAACGACAAATACCGCTACGGCGGCCACACGTACTCCGACAAGCCGCCGGCGCTCGCGCTCGAAGGCGCGGCCGCCGCTGAGGTGCTCGCACCGCTCGGCGTGACGCTCGCGCGCACGCCGGACCGCGCCGTCTACCTCATCACGCTCGTGACGGTCGGCGTCTGGTTCGCGCTCGGCTGCGCGTACGCGTACGCGTTCCAGCTTTTGCTCGGTCTCGGCTCGCGCCGCGCGGCGTTCGTCGCCGCGGTGACGGGCCTCGGGACGCTGGCGCTTCCGTACGCGACCATTCTTGCGAATCACGTGCCGGCGGGCAGCGCCGCGCTCGCCGGAATCTATCATCTCGTCCGCGCGCGCGAACGTCAGCGGCACGTCGTTCTCGCCGCCGCGTTCTTGTCGCTCGCGTACGCGTTCGACGCGTCCGCGGTCGTGTTCGGAATCGCGGCGGTGATACTGCTGTGGGGAGCCCCGCCGCGAACCTGGTTCGTGTTCGCGCTCGCATGCGGCCCGGTGATCGCGGCGCAGCTCGCGTTCAACGCGCACGTGTCGAACGACTTCGGACCGCCCGCGCTCAACCAGTCGTCGTGGAACGATCCGTCGTCGCCGTTCTACCGCGGCGCGAACCAGTCGGTGTTCCAGTTCACGTCGCCGCTGGACTATGCGCGATACGCGCTCTACCTGCTGGTCGGCGACAAGGGACTGATCTCGTATACGCCGCTCACGCTGCTGTGCGCGTACGGCTTCGCACGCATGTGGCGCGGCCCGGCGCAGCAGCGCCGCATTGCGGCGGCCGTCGTCGCCACGTTCGTCGCGTACTTCGCGCTGATGGTCGCGTTCACCAACGACTACGGTGCCCTCAACTACGGCGAGCGCCGGTACGTGGACGTGTTCTTCGTGCTGTGCATCGCGCTGGGACCGGCGCTCGCCGCGCTGCCCGCGGGCCTGCCGAGCGTCGCGGCGCAGCTCGCCGTCGTCGCGTCCGTCGCGGTCGCCGCGCTCGGCGTCGTCGCGCCGTTCGGTGAGGTCCGGGGCGTTCCGGGCTACGCGTTCGCGCCCGCCGAGTTCGGCCGGCTCGCGCGCCGCGCTCCGTTCCAGGCCGTTATCGACGTCGTGGCGCTGCTGATCACGATTCTTTCGGTGCTACGGTTTTGGTCGAGCGCAGCGGCTCCCACACGCGGTACCGGTCCGCGCGCCCCATGATCGTGAAGCTCGCGTACGCGCGCAGGCGGCACCACGCCTCGAGCAGCGCGGCGAGCAGCAGCCAGTCGAGGCGCGGCCGCGTCTGCGCGACGAGCTGCCGAACCGCGCGCAGCACGTTGCGTACCGACAAGGTCGACACCGCCGTGTCGCAATCGCGCGCCGTCTGCATGTTGGCCACGCACCAGCGCTCGCGCTGCACGACGAACTCGCGCAGGGTTTCCGGCCCGCGGTTATAGACGCGCGCGCCCGGCGCGTACTCGACGCGCAAGCCCGCGGCGCGAATCTGGTTCTCCACGGACAGCTCGTCGGAGAGCACCGCCGGGTCGAGCGACGTGAGCTGGTTGCGAAAAGCGACGAGCTCGCCCATCTTCGGCTCGACCGACGCGATGCGGTGGTGCAGCTCCCACATCAGTTGCACCGCGAAGCCGATGAACGTGCCCGGATCGTTCGTCGGAATCGGATGCGCGCCCACCATGCCGACGCGCGGATCGTCGAGCGGTGCGATCAGGTGCTTCAGCGTTTCGGGTTCGAGGATCAAGTCGGCGCTCGGGATGACGGCGATCGGCTCGTGGATCGCTGAGAGAAACGTATTGATCGCGACGGTCTTCCCGGCGCGAACCCTCTCCTCGATGAGCACGACGCGCGGATCGGCTGCCGCGATTCGCACGACGATCGCGCACGTGTCGTCCGTGCAGCCGCTCGCGACGACGATGATGCGGCTGATGCGGGCGGCGATCGACTGCTCCTGAATGCTGCGCAGCGTACGGCCGATGTTCGCCGCCTCGTTGTACGCCATGATGCCGACGACGACCGCGCGTTCGGAGAGCGCCGTCACGCGTGCCGGACCGCCAGGCGGCTGCGCACCGCGTCGAACACCATCTCCGGCGTGAGCGACTCCATGCAATGGCGCTCGATGTCGCACATGGGCAGATAGCACCCGAGGCACGGCAGGCCGGCGTGCAGCTTGACGTCGTCCGGATCCAAGTCGATCTCGGCGAACGACGTCGGGCCGAACAGCGCGACGACGGGCCGCCGCAGCGCCCAGCCGGCGTGCATGGCGAGCGTGTCGGTGGTCACGAGGACGTCGACCTGTGCGATCGCCGCGAACAGCCGGTCGAGCCGGCCCGTCGACTCGATGCTGCGCACGTGCGGGCCGAAACGCTGCGCGAGCGCCCGGTTTGATACCGCGTCATCGCCCTCGCCGAACAGCAGCGTGCTCATCCGCTCGTCGCACAGCCGCGCGACGAACCGCGTGAGATGCTGTCGGGTCCAGCGCTTGTGCTGCCAGCGGTCGGACGCGCCGGCGTTGATGCCGATCCACGGTCGCGGCAAGTCCGCGAGCTCCCGCCGCACCGCCTCGACGGTTTGCGGGCTCAGTGCGATTGCCGGGCGATGACCGGAGTACGACAAACCCGCGGTCGCCAGGAGCAGCTCGAGGTACGAGCGGCGGTTCGCGCGCTTCGCGCTATCCGAGAGCCCGATGCGAAACAGGGTGTCGTCGCCGCCCGGCTCGACGCCCGTCGCGGTCCCGTGCCGCCCCGATCGATAGCCCCGCCGCAGCCGTGCGACCGCAATCCGCGACAACGCGAGCGCCTCTTCGCTCGAGTCGAGCGTGTACACCGCGTCGAAGCCGCGCGACGCGAGCACCGGCATCGCCGCGTCCGCCGCGACGGCGCGATGGACGAGCGGATTGCCCGAGAGCAGATCGATCGACTCCCGGCCGGCGATCCAGGTGGTCGCGGAACGAACGTGCGCGGCGGCGATGTCGGGCAGCAATGCGGTGGTGCGCAGAACGTCGCCCATCGCACCGAGCTTGATGACGAGCACGTGCTCGATGATGGGATCGTACAGATCGCAGCCGGGGCAGCCGCGGCCGTCGCGTTTGTGCGGCTCGCAGGGCGACGAGCCGCGATAAAACCGGCAGTCCATGAAGACAACCGGCTGGCCGACAGCTCGCTCGCCGTCCATAGTACGTTAGATCGACAGCCTCAGCCGAAAGCCTTCTGCCACAAGTCGAGCGCCGCTAGCGCGGTGCCGCCGCGCGCGTGAGCCGGTCGCGCACCGCCGCGTTGGCTTCGGTGTCCGGCGGCAGCGTCGCGACGATCGCGTCGTACGCGTCCGCATCGAGCGCGCGAAGCGTCGCGTACAGCGCGCGCGCGGCGGGGTCCGGATCGTCGGGCAGCGTGAGCAGCGCGACGCGCTCGCCGGCGGCGGCGAGCTCGCGCGCCGTCGTCTGGCGCGCGCCGGCCTCGGCGAGTACAACGCGCGCACGCGGCGCATAATGCGACGCGAGCGATCCGGGCGCGCGCACGGCGCCGCCGACGCGGGTCACCACCGCCTGGTCCAGCGCGGCGCCGAGCTGCGACGGCGTGATCGCGCCCGCGCGCAGCACCGCCGGCACCGCGCCGGTCAGGTCGACGATCGTGCTCTCCACGCCGACGCGCGCGGGCCCGCCGTCGACGATCAGATCGACCTCGTCACCGAGATCCTCGCGCACGTGCGCGGCGGTCGTGGGCGAGATGCGCCCGAAGCGGTTTGCCGACGGCGCCGCGAGCGCGCCTCCGAACGCGGCGAGGATCGCGCGCGCCAGCGGATGCTCCGGAACGCGCACGGCGACCGTGTCCTGGCCGCCGGTGACCGAACGCGGCGTGCGCGGCCCGCGCGCGACCACGGCCGTGAGCGGACCGGGCCAAAAGCGTGCCGCGAGCGCGCGCAGCGCCGGCGTGATCGCGGCAACGTATCCGTCGAGCGCCTCGGCGTCGTGCGCGTGGACGATGAGCGGATGATCCGCCGGGCGGCCTTTGATCGCGAACACGCGCGCCACCGCGCCGGGATTCGCGATGTCCGCCGCAAGCCCGTACACCGTCTCGGTGGGGATCGCGACGACGCCGCCGCCGCGCAGAACCGCGACGGCGCGCGCGACGACATCCTCGTCCACGTCAGCCCGTCGAGCCGTCCGGCTCGATGGACGCGAAGCCGGCGAATCCGCGCAGCACCTCGGGGATCGTTATCCCGCCGTCCGCGCGCTGGCAGTTCTCCACGATCGCGGCCAGCGTACGTCCCACCGCGCCGCCCGAGCCGTTGAGCGTGTGCACCAACTCCGGCTTCGCGGTCGCTTCACGGCGGAAGCGAATGTTCGTGCGGCGCGCCTGGAAGTCGGTGACGTTCGAGCACGAGCTCACCTCGCGGTACGTGTTCGCGCCCGCGAACCACGCTTCGACGTCGTACGTCTTCGCGCTGTTGAAGCCGGTGTCGCCCGCGCACAGCAGCATCACGCGGTGCGCGATGCCGAGCTCTTCGTACAATCCGGTCGCGTTGCGCACGAGCGTGTCGAGATCGTCGAACGAGCGCTCCGGCGTGGTGAGCCACACCAGCTCGACTTTCTCGAACTGGTGCAGCCGGATCAATCCGCGCGTGTCCTTGCCGGCGGCGCCCGCTTCTTTGCGAAAGCACGGCGTGTACGCGGCGTACTGCAGCGGCATTCCGTCGCCGGGCAGGATCTCGTCGCGGTGCATCGCGGTGAGCGGCACTTCCGCGGTCGGGATCAAGTACAGCGCGTCGTTCGCGTCGTCGCCTTCGAACGCGTACATCTGGTCGGAGAACTTCGTGAGCTGTCCGGTGGACCACATCGTCGCGCGCGACACGAGCACCGGCGGGTTGATCTCCGCGTACCCGTTGCGTGCCGCGCGGTCCAGAAAGAATTGCACGATCGCGCGCGACAGCCGCGCGCCCGCACCGCGCAAGATCGTAAACCGCGAGCCCGAGATCTTCGTCGCGCGCTCGAAGTCGAAGATCCCGAGCCGTTCACCGACCTCCCAGTGCGGCTTCGGCTCGAAATCGAACCGCGGCGGCTCGCCCCACGTCCGCACCAACGTGTTGGCGTGCTCGTCGCTGCCGTCGGGCACCGAGCCGTCGAGCAGGTTCGGAATGTCGGACAGCTCCGCGTCGATGCGCTCGTCGAGCCGCGGAACGTCCTTGCCCGCATCGGCGATACGTGCGTCGAGCTCCGCGATGCGCGGGCGCAGCTCCGCGGCGGCGGCCTTCTTGTCGGCGGCTTTGGATATTTGCGCGGTCAGCGCGTTCTTCTCGGCCTTCAGCGACTCGGCGGAGGTGATCGCAGCGCGGCGCTCGCGGTCGAGCTCGAGGATGCGGTCGACGAACTCGCTGCCGATGCCGCGGCGGCGCGCC
>JAXDMB010000290.1:0-5191 GCA_034666325.1 Vulcanimicrobiota bacterium | reverse complement strand
CGCGGCGCCCCGAACTCCTACGGATGATCGCACCGGGCAAGGAACGAGCGCCGCGTCCCGCGCGCCGCGCGGATGCCGCCGAGGCGATCGCGCTCACGATCATCGACGAGCTCACGCTCGCGCGCGTCACCGCGTGGCCCGCGGCGTGCGCGCGTGATTTGCTCGCCTCACCGGACTGGCGCGAGAAGCTCGCCGCGCTGGTGCGTGAGGACGATTCGTTTGCGGCCGCGGTGCTGCTCGCGAGCCGCGGGTTGCGCACGGTGGTGGACCGCGTGCTGGGCGGCGAGCCGCTCGAAGAGCGCGAAGCGACCCGGCTGCTCGCGTACGCGGTCCGCATGGCGACGCGAACGACACCGTTCGGTGTCTTCGCGTCGGTCGGACCCGCGGCGTTCGGCGACGCCGAGCGCGTGATCGATCCGGCGGCCGCGCGCGTCGCGCAGGCGAACGTCGATCACGAATGGCTCGTCGGCGCGGTCGACACCGTCGCCGAACGCGCGGTCCCGGCCGGTGAGGACGTCCTGCTCGCGGCCGCGACCGCGTTGCGCCGCGAAGGGCCGCGCTTCGCGCTGCTCGACGAACGCTAGGTGGTCAGCGACGGGACGGGCACGCAGTACCGCAGCGTGACGATCGCGGCTTCGCCGCCGATCGCGCGCGCGCTCGAGCTCGCCGCGCACGGAATGTCGAGCGGCGTGCTCGCACGCGCGCTCGCGGACGCGTTCTCGGTCGACGTCGACCGCGCGCGCTCGCTGCTGGGCAAGCTCGTCGAAGCACGGTTTCTCATTCCCGCGGCGCGGCCCGCGCCGCTCGACGACGCGCGCGAGCGGCTTACGTCGCACGCGCGCTCGCAGCCGTCGCTCGCGCCGCTGGTGGACGCGCTGCGCGAAGCGCCCGGACCGTTGCGCGGCATCCCCGATCTCACGGCGCACCGGCTCGCCGTCGAACGGCTCACCGGCGCGGGGCCCGCGGACGCCGAGCAGCCGGTGTTCTACGACTTCACGCACGGAGCGCTCACACTTCCGGACTCCGTTCGCGCGGACGTGCTGCTGCTGGCGGACGTCCTGATCCGCAGCGGCGGGCGCGAGCATCTCGACGAGTACCGCGAACGCTTCATGACGCGCTATGAATCACGCGAGCGGCTCGTTCCGCTGCTCGAGCTGGTGGGCCCGCACGGCATCGGGATTCCGTCGAAGACCGCGGTCGAGCAGCGGCCGGCCGGGAACGGGCGCCGCGCGCGCCTCGCGGCGCTCATCGGAGCGGCGCTGCGCAACGGCGCGCGCGAGATCGCGCTGAGCGACGACGACTGGACGGCGGTCCGTCCCGATCGCGCCGAGCCGGCGCCGCCGTCGCTCGAGATCGGCTTCCACGTGCTGGCGCCGTCGTTCGCCGCCGTCGCCGCCGGCGAGTACCGCATCGTGTCGTCGCCGCTGGTCGCGACGTACGGCGCGGGCAAGACCACCGGCCGCTTCGCGAAATATCAGAGCGACGGTTTTCGCGAGCGCTTGCGCGCGGTCGTCGCGGCCGAAGCGCCGCCCGGAGCGATCACCGCCGAGCCGCTGTTCGTTCCCGAACGCGCGCGCACGGGCAACGTGATCGCGCATCCCGTCGTCGCGCAAACCGTCATCCCGATCAACGCGTACGCCGGGGGCTTGGACGCGATCGCGCTCGACGATCTGCTCGTCGGTATCGCGGACGACCGCATCACGCTGTGGTCGCGCTCGCGCGACCGGCGCGTCCACGTCGTGTGGCCGCACGCGCTCAACGCGCAGGTCGCGCCGCCGCTGGCGCGGTTCTTCGCGTTCGCCGCACGCGACGGCGGCCGGATGCCCGCACCGTTCGACGCCGGCGAGCTCGCGCTGCTGCCGTTCGTGCCGCGGATACGCCTCGGCCGCGTCATCCTGCGCCGTGCGACGTGGACGTTCACCGTGGCCGCGCTGCGCGGGCACGGGCTGGCGGCGCTCGCGCGCGAGCACGGCATGCCGCGCTACGCCGCGTACGGCGAGACGGACAACGTGCTGGTCGTGGACACGTGGTCCGAAGCCGGCGCGGCGCTGCTGCGCGATCAGACACGCGCACAGAAACCGGACGACCTCGTGCAGCTCGCCGAAGCGACGATCGACGACGACGATCTCTGGGTTCGCGACGGCGGCGGCGCGCGCTATGCGGCCGAGTTCGTCGCGTCGGTTCGCAGCACGGCGGCGATCCCCGCAGCGCGCACCGCGCCCGCGATCGCGGACGAGACGGCGCGCGTTCGCACGCCGGCGTCGGAGTGGTGCTATCTGAAGCTGTACGCGAACGACCGCGAGTTCCGCTCGGAGATCGCGCCGCGCCTTCTGACGTTCGCGCACGACGCGACGGCGTCGGGACTCGCGTCGCTGTGGTTCTACATCCTCTACCGCGATCCGGACCAGCACGTGCGGCTGCGCCTGTGCGCGAGCGGCGCGGGCGGCGCGGCGCTGCGCGAGCACGGTCTCGCATTTGCGGAAACGCTCGTGAGCGCGGGCGTCGTGAGCCGCTACGCGCTCGCGACGTACGAGCGCGAGCTCGAGCGGTACGGCGGCGCGGAAGGCGTCGTGCGCTGCGAGCGGCTGTTCCACCGCGACAGTCTCGACGCGCTGCACGCGCCGGGCGCGGAGCTGTTGAGCGGGCGCGAACGGCTCGACGCGCTGGCGCTCCCGCTGCTGACGCTCTTCGGCGCGCTGACGACGCCGGCCGAACGTGAGCGCTGGATCGACACGCGGCGCCCCGCGGCGAAGCCCGCGTCGCGTGAGGAGTCCGAGGCGCTGCGCGCGCTCGCGAACGCGCCCGCACCGGATCCGGACGACGAGCGCAGCGCGCTCGCGCGGGAGGTCGCGGCGTGCTGCGGCGACGCGAACCCGTATCTGGACGTCGTCGACAGCCTGATGCACATGCACCTCAACCGGCGCGGCGTCGGGCGGGACGAAGAGAACGATCTGCGCAGGCTGCTGTGGAAGGCGCTGTTCGCGCGCCGCAGCCGGACCGTGCGTTGAAGACGTCCTTGCGCCCGCCGCTGCTGCCGCCTGCCGAGCGCGAGCGCGCGCTGGACGTCGCCGAGCGCGTCCTCGCCGCGTCGCTCGCGGTGTTCGCGAACGAAGGCGGAGCGCCGGAATCGGCCGGGCGCTACGGCGGCGCGGTGCTCGTCGCCGAAGCGTTGGCGCGCGCCGACCGCGGCACCGAGGCGCAGGTGCGCGCCGTGCTGCGCGAGGCGCTGGTCTTCGCACCGGACCGGCTCAGTCTCGCGGGGGGCGCCGCCGGCCTGCTCGTCGTTCTGAGCGCGCTCGATCCGGCGCGCACGTCGCTCACCGCCGTGCGGTCGAAGCTGCAGGACGCGCTCGCTGTATCGCTGCGGGATCTCCCGGCAGCCGGCGTTCGCGATTCGCAGACGTTCGATCTGTTCGCCGGCGCGGCGGGACGCGCGCTGGCGTTCGCGCACGCGACGGACGAGCCGGTCGCCGAATTTGCGCCGTTCGCGCACGCCCTCGCGGACGCGGTGGAGCGCGCGCTCGCGTCCCCCGACGCCGACACGGCGGCCGTGAACTTGGGCGTGTCGCACGGAATCGCCGGCATCCTGGCCGCGTTGAACTTCGCGCTCCCGCGCGACGGCGAGCTCGCACGGCGTTACGTCGATCTGCTGCTGCGCTGCTCGCACGCGGTGAGCGGCGCCCACCGCTGGGGCGCGGTGTGGCGGCCCGCCGAACGGCCGTCGGCGCGCCGCGCCTGGTGCTATCAGACCGCCGGCGTCGCCGCGGTGCTCGCCGACCGCGCGCGCATCGACGGTGACGACGCGCTGCTCGCGCTCGCGGCGAACGCGCTCGCCGCCGTGCTCGACGATCCCGAGCCCGAGGAGGCGCTATGGGACGCGGCGCTGTGCCACGGGCGCAGCGGCGTCGCGTCGATCGCCTGGAGCTTTTCCGGCGACGAACGGCTGCAGTCCCACGCCGAACGGCTCGCGCGCGACGTGCTCGACGAGTTCGACGCGAGCATTTCCGTAGGCTACCGCACCGCCGCGGCGTACGGGCGCCCGCCCGAGGAGCGCCCCGGGTTCATCGATGCCGCGCTCGGCATCGCGCAATTCCTCATCGACGCTGCGACGGCGCAGGAGCGCCGGTGGCTTCCGCTGTTCGGGCTGCGGCCCGGCTGATCCCGATGCTCGTGAAAGGAGCACCCCATGCCCACTGAATTCCGCTTCGACGATCTCGACCTGCGCGAAGAGCCCGCCCGCAGCGATGCCGAACGCGGCCCGCTGTTCGGGAGCAGCGGGTTCACCGAAGCGTGCACGGCGACCGTGCGCTGCACGCGCGTCTGCTGCACCTGCCCGCCACCGCTGAATTGAGATCGAACGATGAAGGAACAACGCTTCGACGATCTCGATCTTCGTGAGGAACCGCCGGGTGCGGCGCACGTGCCCGTTCCCGGCTTCTCGTTCCAGACGCACGGCTGCAACAACACGCGGGCGTGCACGAACACGTGCTGCCCGCCGTCGTGGGACGCGTGCGCGTGACGCGCTCGCCGCGCTAGCCGCGCACGGCTAGAGCTGGAGGACGGCGGTCGCCGCCAGCACGGCGCCGAGCGCGGTGTGCTCGGCGGCGACGCCGCCCTGCAGATACATCTCGTACGGTTCGCGCAGCGGCGCGTCGCACGACAGATCGATCGTCGCGCCGCCCACGAACGAGCCGCTGGACATGATCACGGGATCGACGTATCCCGGCACCGGCCCCGGTTCGGGCGCGAAGCGCGCGTTGAGCGGCATCGCGCGCTGCAGCCCGCGCGCGAACGCGATCAGCCGCTCGCGCGAGCCCAGCCGGATCGCCTGCACGATGTCGGTGCGCACGTCGCCCGGCGCGGGATCGACCGCGAACCCGAGCTCGGCGAACAGCGCGGCGGCGAAATCGAGCCCGCGCAGCGTTTCCGCCACGACGAGCGGTGCATAGAACAAGCCCTGCACGAGCGCGCGCCCGAAACCCAGGGTGGGCCCTAATCCGGCGCCGATCCCGGGCGCGAACACGCGCGCCGCGATGCGCTCGAGCAGATCGGCGCGGCCGGCGACATATCCGCCCGCCGGTGCGAGCCCGCCGCCGACGTTCTTGATCAGCGATCCCGCGATGACGTCGGCGCCTACTTCCAGCGGTTCGCGCTCTTCCACCAGCTCGCCGTAGCAGTTGTCGACGAACAC
>JAXDMB010000289.1:0-3305 GCA_034666325.1 Vulcanimicrobiota bacterium | reverse complement strand
CGATCCCCGCTTCGCGCAGCACCGCACCGACGGTGCGCCCGACGCGGCCGTAGCCCACGATCGCGACCACCGGCGCCGCGTCGTCGCCGAGCGCGCCTTCCGGTTCCGCGCGCGCTTCTTCCGCGTCGCGAAAACGGCGCGCGAACGGGCCCGCGACGACCGTGACGACGATCGTGAAGAACGTGATCCCCAGCAGCAGTTGCGACTCGCCCGCATCGATGCGGCGGGCGCCGAGCGCCGCGTTCACGAGCACGACGTTGAACTCACCGAGCGACGTCATCGCGATGCCGACCAGGATCGCGCCGCCGAGCGCCATCCCGCCGATGCGTGCGAGCGCACCCCATGCGATGAACCGCACCGCGACGAAGGCAACGCCCAGCCCGAGCACCGCGCCCCAGTGCGCCGCGAGAGCGCGCGGATCGAGCAGCATGCCGACCGACACGAAGAACAGCGCGACGAACAGCGCGCGAAACGGCGCGACGACCGACGAGATCATGCGGCTTCCCGCCGCTTCGGAAATGACCGCACCCGCGACGAACGCGCCGAACTCGAACGACAGCCCCACGAGCTCGCCGAGCCACGCCGCCACGAGCGCGAGCGCGGCGAACGCCGCGAACAGCGTCTCGGTCGATGAGCGCGCGAGAATGCGCTGCACGATGCGCGGCAGCACGGTGGCGCCCAGCGCGAGCGCGATCGCGACGAACGCGACCGCCTTCACCACGGGGAACAGCACGCCGAGCACGCTGAGCGACTCCGCTGGAGTCGTGGTCACCACCAGAAGCGCGACCGCGGCGAGATCTTGGACGACTTGTTGCGCGAGCGCGTAGCGCCCGGGCGGCCGTTCTTCGACGCTCCACTCGCGCAGCAGCGCCGCGCCGACCGCCGTGCTCGAGACGGTCGTCGTGAGCGCCATCGTGAGCGGATGCACCGCGCCCACCAGCCGCGCGCCCAGCGCCGCGAACGCGGTCAGCAGCACCATCACGACGCCGTTGCCGAGCAGCGCGCGCGGCCCGAGCGTGCGGATCTCGTGGAACGAGAACCCCAGCCCGAGACTGAACAGCAAGAAGATGAGGCCCAGCGTCGCCAGCGTGCTGAGGGTCTCGGCCCGCGCGACGTAGCCCGGCGTGAACGGGCCGATGAGAATCCCGGCGGCGAGGTAGCCGAGGATCGGGTTGAGCCGCAGCCGTCCCGCGAGGAGCCCGCCGATGGCCGCCGCCGCGAGTGCGACCGTCAGATCGGCCAGAAAGTCGACGCGCGGCGCCATCGTGCAGGATCGTACGGCACCGATCACCGAGCGCCCCCGTGTGCTGATCGTCCTCAAGTACGGCGGGAACGCCATGGCCGCCGCGGGCAGCGAAGATCCCGTCCTCGACGAGGTCGCCGCGCTCGCCCGCCGTGGCGACCGGGTGGTGATGGTGCACGGCGGCGGTCCGCAAATCGACGCCGAGCTCGACGCCAAGGCGATCGACGAGGTTCGGGTGCAGGGCCTGCGCGTGACGGGCCGCGAGACGCGTGACGTCGTCGAGTACGTCCTGTGCGGCACCGTGAACAAAGCGCTGGTGCGAGCCTTGGCCGGGCGCGGCGCGCGGACCGTCGGAATCTCCGGTGAGGACGGGAACTTGCTCGGCGCCCGGCGTGCCGGGACGATCAACGGCGTCGACCTCGGCTATGTCGGTGAGATCGCGGGGGTGGACCCGTCCTCGGCGCGCGCGCTGCTCGAAGCCGGCTTCGTGGTGGTGGTCGCCCCGCTCGCGCTGGACGTGGACGGCGGCGGCGCGCTCAACTGCAATGCCGACACCGCGGCGGGCGCGCTCGCGGGCGCGCTGCGCGCGGACGCGTACGTCGTGATCACCAACGTCGCCGGGGTCCGGCGCGACGTGCACGACCCCGATTCGGTCATTCCGCGCGTCACGGTCGCGGAGGCGGAAGCGTTCCTCGCGGACGGCACCTTCACCGACGGAATGATCCCGAAGATGCGGGCCGCGATCGCCGCGGTGCGCACCGGTGCGAAGCGCGCCGTCGTGGCCGGCGCGGGCTACGGCGCGATCGACGCGGCGCTCGGCGGCTTGGGCACGGAGCTGGTGTCTTAGGACTTTCGTCCCCTAGGAGTCCGCGCCGGGAGTCTGCTACGCTAGTGACGCCACCGTGGCGGTCCATGCCGTCGCGGCTTCGCGCGTTCCCGATCGGAGAGGACCCGGTGCAGCGTCCGCACGTCGTTTCATTCAACGGCGAGCTTGATATTTGGAAGGAAGGCGAGGTCGATGCCCGCCTCTCCGTCCCGGACGGCAGCGTCCCGGTCGTCATCGACCTCTCCGCGGTCCGCTATCTCGACAGCGCCTTCCTCAGCGCTTTGGTTCGGCTCCGTAGGCGGCTCCCGGCCTGCCCGATCACCGTCGTGATCGAGGCTCCGTCCGTCCGCCGTATCTTCGAGCTGACCGAGATGACCAAGCTGTTCGAGATCGTCCGCGCTTCTTAACCCTCACTTGAGGATCGACTCCGCGCATTTGGCCCGTGTAGGCTCTGCGGGAACCGGTACATCCGTACCGATTCCTATACTCGGGACCGGTACCATGTACCGGCCAACATTCACATGAACGAAAGCAGGCCTACACCGTGAATCTCATCATCATCGCCCTCGCGGCGCTTCTCAGCCTCGGCGCCGCCACGTTCAGCGCATCCGGAACCACCGGCGCTTCGTCCGGAACGAAGGCGCCGGGCTCCATGGGACCTCTTGCGCCGGCTGCGGCCGATTCCACGCCTCCGCCCGCCCCGGTTGGGTACGATGGCACGCTGGGGGCGGGACCGTCGCACTGACGGACTTCCGGTTCCCCCGGCGAAACGTCGCAGCGTAGACATGCGGACGGCGTCTTCGGACGCCTTCGGTATACTGGGTGTGGGGCGTGATTTCGCAGCAAGTTCAAAAAGCGCGGCCGGTCGGCCGCGCGACATTCTCGGAAGCAATGCGAGCCTGGTTCGCCGGCGACTTCGAAGGTTGCCTGGCGCTCTGCGACCGCGTGCGCCCGAACGACGTCGACATGGTCTCGCAGCTCGCTCTGCTTCGCGCGCGCGCTCTGCTGAGGACCAGCCGGCCCGACGAAGCGATCACCGTCGTGCGCAACGTGTTCGTCGCGCACGGCACCCTCGACGCGTCGCTCACCGCGCGCATGCTGCTGGGAACGGCGTACGTTCGCCGCGGTGACGACCAGCACGGACTCGACCTCCTCGAGAGCGCGTACCGCGCGTCGGAAAACGCGCACCCGACGATCCGCTCGGAGATCGCGCTCAACATCGGGCTCGCCCACTAC
>JAXDMB010000288.1:0-16125 GCA_034666325.1 Vulcanimicrobiota bacterium | reverse complement strand
CCGGTTGGAGCTCGAAGCCGGCTTCGCGCAGCACGCCGATGTCGCGGTGGAACGAGCGCAGCGACGTACCGAACCGGCGGCGGTACTCGTCGATGCTCACGAGCTCACGGCGCGCGAAGCGGGCGGTCAGCCAGACGAGGCGGTTGACGCGGAACGCGATCGCTCCGCTGCTGGCGTAGTCCGGGCGCGAAAAACGGTACGCCCGGGTATCCGGCGCGGGCGCGCCGAACTGCGTGGTTGTCATCGGTGGACTTGTACTCCATCTGGTGACGGACTCGGTCGGTGTTTCGAGCACCGGCCGGGTCGCTATGTTGTCATGCGCATGTCGCGCATGTGCTTATTGTAGCACTCGCACGTATGTTCGACAAGTGCATGTTTGATGCGCGGCAAAAAAATTGAGCAGCGTGCTGTTGTTATACGATCACTGCACGAGCGCCAGTGTTCGCGCGACTATTGCGGCAACGCAAATGGCTGCTTCATCCAAGCCGATCGGACCTGGAAAGCAACACGGCTCCTCGATGCGCTGGCCGAAGATTTGACTTCCCGCCTAGGGACCCAGGGCAGCCTTCGTCGAAGCGGTTGGTCCGGGTCAGCTCGTACGAACCTTGGGAGAATTGAGCATGTCACGAATCGGCGTCGCGGTACTCGCGGGCTGTCTTACTGCTGGTCTCGTCGTGAGCCCCGCACTCGCTGCTCCGGCGATGGATATGTCACCGCCGATCCCGTGGACCGGCACGGGCGCGAAGCCCTACGTTCAACACGATGCGCAGAACAAGATTGTCGCCATCGGCCTCACCATACCGGCCGCCGCGCTGAACGGGACGCCCAAGAAACGCGCCGAGGCGCCGTTCCCGATGAGCAGCTCCGGGCTCGTGCAGAGCGCGAACCTGCAATGGCATCCGACCGGGCACGAGCCGGCAAAGGTCTACGACGTGCCTCATTTCGACGTGCATTTCTACACCATCAGCGAAAAGGTCCGCGGCGGCGTGATGCCGGGCACTGCCGGCGCAAAGGTGATGCCCGCGAAGGCGATTCTACCGCCAGGCGGTTTTCTTTCGACCGACGTCGTCCCCGGGATGGGAATGCACGATGTCGCGACCACGCAGCCCGAGTTCAACAAAGGCACGTTCACCGTCTCGCCGATCATCGGCTACTGGAACGGTGAGCTCGCGTTCTTCGAGGTGATGTTCACCAAGGCGTGGGTGCTGAGCAATCACGAGAAGGCCGGAGCATTTCCGCAGCCGGCGTCGGTGCACCAGCACGGCCTGTATCCGACGCGCTACCGCGTCCACTACGACAAAGCGGCGGACGCCTACCAAGTCGCGGTGACGAACTTCCGCCAACGCTGAAAGACGCGGTCTCGTATCATTTTGCGATGCGCACGTCGAGCTGCGCCGAGACGCGGAACGGCGGCAGCGGAGCCGCTACGCCCTGCAGCCGGGCGCCGCCCGCCGTTGGAACGGGTCGCGCGAACCGCGAGGAGACGAAAACGCCGGCGTCGTTGTTGAACAGATTCCCTGCGACGACCGTGAGGGAGGCCGCCGGGCCGACTCGGCCTGACACGCCGAGTGCCGTTGCAACGAACGGACGCAAATTGTAGCGGTTGTTGGCCGCCTCATAGTGGACTGAGCCGAGCAGCTCGCTGCGTTTTCCGAGCGGGCCGTTCACGAGCAGCGTGGCACGGAACGGCGGCACGCCGAGAAGCTGACCACCGACGAAGTACACCGAATCAGCCGATGCGAGACGCGGGTCCACGGCATCGATCCGCTGTGACACGAGCTCCAGATTCAGATCGACGTGCTGCTGCAGCAGATCCCGTCCCGCCGTCACGCTGAGGCCACGATTCGTCGTATTGAAGCGCCCGACGTCGCGCCGCGCGAACACCGAGAACGGTCCTAATCCGCCACAGCGTTGCGGAAGGTTCGCCTCGGCAAGGAGAGCGCCGGCGTATCCGTCTGGAACGCTCGCATCAGCGGATGACAGCGGAACGATCGCGCCGGACAAAAGCTGGTCGCGTGTCGTTGCATACCACACCGAAGCGGACACCCGGGTGGGGCCGCGATCCCATCCGGCGGTGCCGAAGAGCCGTAGTTGATGCGGGGCGGACGCGGCGTCGCCGGGGCCTTGCGCGACGATCATCCGGTCGGCGCAATTGAAGTCGGCTTCGTAGGGCGCGACCCAGCCGCGTGCGCGGAGCGCATCGTTTCCCTGTTGCGCGATGGTACCGGCCGACGCCGTTCCGTTGAATGACAGAGCGTCGCTGATTCGACGGCGCGCACGGACGCTGACGGACCCGTACGGCAGTTGGTCGACGCGCCCGGTCTTGTACTCGGCCGACCAGCCGCCGCGCTCCGTTTCCGCACCGCGTATTCCGAGCGTCGCCTCGTAGAGCCGCCCCGTCGCGGTGCTCGCAGCGCCCGCGAGAACGGAGGCCGTCGACTGGTGGAACACCTGTAGCGAGCCGTCCATGGTCATTCTGCTCGAGATGCCGCGCTCGACCGTCAGAGAATAGGTTTGAACGTTCGTCCGCTGCACGAGAGCAAACGGAAACGTGAGACCGTCGACGATCCGGTTCGGCTGATCGTCGCTTGAATCGACGCGGAACTCGGCATACGTCAGCGCGACGCTGTTCTGCGCGACGGCGCCGTTCAAAGCGACGACACCGTTGAACGCCGTGGTCGAAACGTTTTCGCCCGGCCCGGTTCCAGCCGGGACGTTGCCGGCGAAGTACGTCTTTAGGGGCGATGCGAGGCTGCGCGAAAAGCTTCCCTGCGACGAGCCGGCATACGATCCGACCGGCGCGGAGATTTTCAGATAGTCGCCGGTCGCGTGAATCGCGCCGACGTGCCGGTACGACTCCCCGCTCGTGTCGAGGAACACCGCGCCGTTGAGCGGGCTCTCCTCTGCGCGGATCGAGTGCAGCACGGCGATGCCGGTGGAGCCGAAGGTATCCTGGAAGCTCGCCCGCGCGGTCGATGCGCCGTAGGAGCCCGACTGGACGCGCAGATGCGTCGTCGGAGTTGTCGTCGCACCGAGGCCGGAAAATTGAACGAGGTCGCGACTTTGGTCGACTTGCACGCTCTGCACGAGGTCCGTGTCGATCGCAAGCGCTGCGGCGTTCGCCGGTAGAGGAGCTCCGCCGTAGCTGAAATGCGTGAGCGAATCGTCGGCGCCCTGCAGGCCGACCCGGATGCCGAACGCGCCGTCGCCTCGCGCGGCCGACACTCCGGCGATCGAGCTGAGCGCATCAGCGAGGTCCCGGGAAACGCGGCGCGCGGTCGCGCCGGGCGGTGACGAGACGGTGCTCGAATCGGTTCGCGAGCGGACGCTTCCGATGTGACGCAGCTCGACGAGCGTGAACGTGAGCTCGCGCGTCTCGGTTTCGCTAACGTCGGCTGTTTCACGCGCGCTTTGGTAGCCGCGCGCTTCCGCCGTGATCCAGTAGCGGCCGGGAACGACGGAGAACCGGACAGGCGCCGTACCGTCGGTCAGCCGTTGGTAGCTCTGTCCTTGGTCGGTCCCGATGACCAACACCCGTGCGGGCAGCGCCTCACCGTCCGCACTGCGAACTCGGACGACGATCGCGGTGCGAGCACCGTCACCTTGCGCACGAGTTACAGCCGGAAACAGCAACGATACGACCGCGGCGCTGATGCATACGACACGCCGCGCATACCGCATCACCGTTTCCGTTACGATCGCTCCATCCGGACGGTCAGCGTCGTTTCGGTCGTGAGGTTTTGTATAACGGTTCGGATGCGCTGCTCGCGCATGCTGGACGACACGATGCCGTCTCGAAAGTGCACCAGCTCGTGCCACGACGTCGTGCTGCGGCTCATGTACGTCTTGCCGTTGTCGGGGTCGTGCTCCGCGCGCGGCGCCCCCGTCGCGCTGCCATCGATCTCCAACGTCGCGGAAGCTCCATCGAGCTGCGTCAACCGGACTCGCGACGCTCCGCCGGCGTACATGCCCAGCGACGTCGACGTGCAGTTCCACGTCGTTCCGACCGCCGGTACGGCGGGCAGCGCGCAGTACTGCCGCGGATCGTACGTGAAGTAGTTGTGCGAGTCGCTCTTGCCGCCGGTAAACGCCAGCGTACCGTCCTGCCCGATACGGAAATCACGTACCGAACGCTGCGCAGGCGCAACCGACGTCCGAATCTCCGTTCCGCTGACGGCCGGTTCGACGGCTTTGACCTGCAGGCGGAGGTCTCCGTGGAACGACCGGTGCTCCGACGAGGCGTCGATCTCCAGAGTATACGTGTACCGGAGGGAATCGCCGGCGGAGAATGCGTGCACGAACGGACCGGGCGCGCCCGACACGCCGAGCAACGGCAAAAGCAGCCAAAGCAACGCGGATCGTTTCAGCACACCCATTCTCCTCGATGCGGCGATTACAGGCAGTCGATGTTGAAGAAAACCTGGATCCGGCCGGTTTGGTAGAGTCCTCCGCTACCGTCACCGTTCACCGAACAGAACTGATGTCTGACGAGATAGCATCCGTCCGACGTCAGGCTGCCGCTGTCATAGAAGCACGCGCTGGCGGTGCCACCCAACCAAATGAGCAATCCGGCAAGCGCTACCGCCCCCGGAAATACTAACCGTGATCGAACATTCATGATAAACCCTCCCGCAGGTTTTGTCGTGCTCGGCCGAGTTGCTTTCACCACGCTCCCTTGGTGGCCTTCAAGGCGGCGGGAGCTCTCCCCGATGGGTCCGCGCGCCGTCTTGACGAGTTTCGACATTGGCGACGGCCGTGTTGTCGGGGCATTTCTCGGACAAGAATGAGTACGCGCGTGGCCTCGGTGCGCGACCGGGATTGACGATTTCAATTTTTTCGCTTCACCTGGCGCCGCAATGCAACGCCGTCCTGGCAACAGGCGTTCTCAGTGGATGATGGGCGAACGTGGGAAACCAACTGGATCATGGAGTTCGAGCGCGCCCGAGGCCGCTGACCCGGGTGGGGCGATGACGGCGCAAGGCTTCGCGCTTTTCGACACGTCCATCGGCCACTGCGCGATCGCCTGGAACGCCCGCGGAATCGCCGGCGCGCAACTGCCCGAACGCGATGAAGCGGCGTCGCGCGCGCGAATGCTGCGCCGCTTTCCCGGCGCCCCGGAACTGCCCGTGCCGCCCGGCGTCCAGTCCGCCGTCGACGCAATCGGAGCGCTGTTGCGCGGCGAGGACGCCGACCTTTCCACGGTCGTGCTCGACATGGAAGCCGTCCCGGACTTCAACCGCCGCGTCTACGAAATCGCCCGGGGCATCCCGCCGGGCAGCACGCTGACGTACGGTGACATCGCCACCCGCCTGGGAGACGTCACGCTCGCGCGCGCCGTGGGCCAGTCCCTCGGAAACAACCCGTTCGCGCCGATCGTCCCGTGCCACCGCGTGCTCTCGGCCAACGGAAAGATGCACGGCTTCTCCGCAGGCGGCGGTGTGGCGACGAAGCTGCGCATGCTGACGACGGAAGGCTGGCGCGCGGAGCAGCCGACGCTGTTCGGCTGACATTCGATATGGAATGAATACCGCAAATGCTCAGGAGCGGGTACCGATGCGCGCGCTTGGGGAGGCCCCGCCCGGCTGAAGGGCAGGGGACCAGACATAGCTAGAAGGAGCTAGGTGCCGCGGCTCGGAATAGCGGGCTAGCCGTACGGGTGAGCCGGCAAAAGACGCCGACAGGTCCCGCGTGGCGCTATCGCACGAAGCTTAGCGTAAAGGGTGTGTCCATGAAGCGTTTGCTGTCGGCCTTTGCATTAGTTTTGGTGGCCGTCCTCGGTGTCGCGAATGTCGCGCAGGCCCAGGGTTGCACGTACCGCGTGCTCGCTCGCTTTCACTATGCGGACGACATCGGCAGCGATCATGCGTGCGTTGTGTTTCAGCGCACGGATTGCGGCATAACGACGATGTGCGCCGGATAGCGCCGCGTTAACGAGGACGCCATGAGATACATTGCGTCTCTGCTGTGTGCCGTCGCCGTTTATGCCTTAGGAGTTGTCGGCGGCGGCGCCGCCGCGGTTACGACGGGGCTCGACACGCTTCTCGTGCCGAACGTCCATCCGGACGAGACCTTTCGCTACAACGCGCTCGACCGGCTGTCGGGGGGCGTCGTGCATTCGCAGTCGCGGCAGATCGTGTACCGTGTCCTTTCGGCCAAAGACGGCGGCGTCAGCTTCCGGCGTGAAATCCCCGGCAAGGGGAACGTCGTACTCGAACGTGATGCGTCCGGAAACCTCACCGTCGGTCCGAACGGCAAGCCGGGGATCGCGTTTTTCGTCCCGCGCCAGTTCTTGGGCGATCCGCCGAACCCGCTCGCTCCCGGTCAAACGTGGCAAGTTCGGCTCGACCGCGAGACGGCGCTCGGCTCTCCCGGCACCGCGTCGTTGTCCGTCGTCTCGATTGACCCGGCGACAAGACACGTCGTCCTTCGCGCAACGATGCTCGGCGAAGGTGACGAAAACCAGATGACTCCCGGCGATACGAGTCCGACGCGTTTCCATACCGTGTCGAAACGACACGCGACGATCGAGCTGACGAACGGGATCGTCGACTCGTTCGTCGCGACGGGCGACGACAAACAGTCCGCGAACGGTTCGACGCCGATCAGCGTCCACGTCGAGCTGAGCGTCAAGCGAACGAAATAGGCGCGATGCGGGTCGCGTGGTGTGCCTGGATCCTCGTCCTGGCGGCGGTACGTGCGTCCGCGCTACCCGCATGTGCGTCGGCTCCGGCGAAAATCGTCGTCCACGTCACCTCGGACGGTGCGGGCGTTCGCCAGGCGATGTGCCGTTTGCGAAGCCTGCTGCGGCACGAGCTTCGCATCTCCGATGCCAACGGCATCGCGGAGTTCGGCAGCGTCGATCCGGGCGAGTACACCCTGCAATGCGATCTCGGGGGGTTCGATCCCGCGAGCGCCGCCGTGCGAGTTCGCGACGACGACGCCGAAGTGCGTGTCGACGTGCATCTGCGGCGGCACGAGATCGGTCGCGTCACCGCGCGTCCGCCGGCGGTCACGACCGTTCGCGTCGTCTCGCGGTCGACGCCGCTCGGAAAGGTCTCCACCAGTCTCTATGACGCGATGAACCGGCTCGGCGGCGCCAACGTGCTGGTGGACTCCGGCGGCTCCCTGCTCGGCGTCTCGCTCGAGGGCCGCGATCCCCGGCTCACGCAGTACACGTTCGACGGCGCTCGGATTCCGGAGCCGGGCGCGCTGCGGGCCTTCGACGCGGACCTGCTTCAATCGGCGCAGCTCGACGATGCGAAGAGCGAGGTCGACTTCTACACCCTCGCGCCGACGGCGTATCCTGAATATACGCTGCGCGAGACCGCCGGCGGCTTCGGTGCGCGCTCGTCGCAACTCGGCGTGCGCGGGACCACCGGATCGATCGGATACCTGCTGCAGGGAACAGTACGCGCGCAGGGCAGTCCACTCTCGAACGCAACGTATCTCGACACCAGCGGGCTGATCTACAAGCATTCCGGTGCCCTGCACGCGGACGGTCTGCTCGCGAAAGTCAGCGCTCCGCTCAACCAGAGTTTCACCGTCACGGCGGAAACGCTGCTGCGCGGAAGCACGATGCTGCCGGTCGACTCTTATTTCATCGGTCCGCTTCCGAGCGGGGCGGGGCCGGGCAATATGGTGCTTGCGTCGTCGGCATTGGCGAAAGTGCAGCTCGACGGCGAGATCGCGCGCTGGCAGACGAAGTTCAACGCCACGACGATCCGAACACGCCAAACATTCGACTACCGGGATCGAATCGTCGCCCTGCAGCCGCTCCCGTACCGCAACGATCAATACCTGCGCCTCGACATACTCGACGCGTCGTTGATCGACTTTATCGAGGACGGCAAGACGCTGAACGTCAACCTGTCAGCTTCCAGAGCGACGTTGGGTCTCGACACGGCGAGCGGCGCGTTCGGCAGCGCGTTCACCACCAGCCAGCGTTCGCAACGATTCGCGCGGCGGCTCGAGGTGGTCTACGTTCGCCGTCCGGACAAGTCGGTGCAAGAGTCGATCGGCGTCACCGCGGAATCTCGCGGACCCGGGCGTACCGCGCTCTACGCCGAGGGCACGGCATCCGCCGGAAAGAACGGCCGGCGGATCTTCGGCACGATCGGTATCGGCGGCCACGCGGTGCCGGCTGGGGATCTCCAGACGTTCGACGACCCTGCCGCGGCGCAGTACGACTGCGACGGTCACGCGATCCGGGCGAAAGCGCCGAACGACACCGGCGCTGCCGTCCACGAACGTCATCTGCGCGCGGGAGGTTTCTTCGAAGGTGCGCGCGGGAGTTTCTCAGCGCAGGCGTTCGACACGCTCGACGCGGGCGTCACCGTGTCCAACGCGAACACACCGCTCGGCTCCTATGCGAATGGAGATTTACCGCCGGGTTTCGCGGCCGCACTGCTGGACGGGTACGCTGGGTTCGGTCACTGCACCGGCTCGAATCCGTCGGTCTATCTTGTTCGCGACATCAGCGGCGTTCGGGTGGAGTACCGCGGCGTCGAGCTGGCCGGCAGTTGGAAACCAGCGCCGCAAGTGACTCTGCAAGGCGCCGTGCGGCTGCACGAAGCACTGCTGCGTTCGCGCTCCGACGCGCTGCTCGCGGCCGATTCACCGTATGTCCCGAACCGCCAGCTTCCCGGCGTCGAGCCGTTCGACGTGTCGGTCACAGGGGACTACGCGTTCGGCGACCATCGAACGGAGTTGATCGGCAACGCGGTCTACAAGCCGCAGAACAACACGAACGGTCTGCCGCCCTACTGGCTTCTCACCGTCGGCGGAACGCGAATCCTGTCTCCGACGTCCAGCGTGACCTTCGTTGCGACGAACGCGCTGCACCGCTACGTCGACGCGTTCACGTCCACGCGCTACGCCGTGCCGCTCGTGACGGTGTCGGGTGCGCCGCTGCTGCTGCCTGCAGCGCCGTTGCCGCAACCGCAACTGTTCCTCACGTTCAACGCGAAGGTCTCGCGCGGTCCGTAACCTCAGGGCGTTTTCAACCACTTGTCGAACCAGCCCGCGACCCGTCTCGATACGTCCTGCTGATCCGCCGGCTTGTAGAACAGATGCCCCTCGCCCGGGTAGATCACGAGCTGCGTCGGGACGCCGAGATCGCGCAGTGCGTGCCAGTACTCGTACGACTGCGTCACCGGTACCTCGGCGTCGCGGTCGCCCGCCAGCATCAGCGCCGGCGTCTTCGCCTGCTTGATGTAGTTGATCGGCGAGCTCTTCGCGTACACCGCCGGATCGTCGTACACGCTCGCGCCGAAGTACGGGATCATCCACGTGTCGATCTCGTTCGTGCCGTAGTAGCTCAGCCAGTTCGACAGACCGGCGCCCGACACGCCCGCTTTGAAGCGGTTCGTTTGCGTGAGCGCCCACATCGTCATGTAGCCGCCGTAGCTCCAGCCGAAGATCCCTACGCGTTTCGGATCCACGGGAATCGTCTGCCCCACCGCGTCGAGCCCTGAGAGAATGTCGCGGAGATCGCCGCCGCCGAAGTCTTTCACGTTGGCGCGCGTGAACGCTTCGCCGGCGCCATAGCTGCCGCGCGGATTCGGCTCGAACACGATGTTCCCGCGCGCCGCGAGCGCCGCCTGAAACGCAAATGGACCGCTCGGATACAGCGCATAGTGTGCGAACGCCGGACCGCCGTGGATGTACGTCACGATCGGATAGCGCACGCCGGCCTTCGCGTCGGGCGGAAAAATCAGCCAGCCTTGCACGCTCGTACCTTCGCTGGTCCAGGTGACGCTGCGCGCAGCACCGGTGAGGCGACGCACGTGCGCGTTGACCGACGTGACATCGTGCATCGCGCCGAGCGCGCCTATTGCAATCTCAGGCGGCGACGTGATTGATTGCCGTATGGTTGCAGCAACCTTGCCGTCGCGCGACACGGATACCCCTTCATCACCGGGCGCAAGCCCCGCGAACCCGGTCGCGTAGATGGTCTGCAAGCCGCTCCACAGCTGACGCTGCGTGCGCGCATCGGTGTCGATGAGCCCGATCAGCATCCGATCGCCGGCGAGTTCCGTCGCGAGAATGCGGTTGGAGGAGCGATTCCACGTGATCGAAACCACCGAAGCCTTGAGGCCCGGCGTCACGTCGACTGCGATTGCGCCCGCGCTCGCAGCGAGGGCTGCGCCACCGCTCGCCGGAGCCGCCGCAAAGCTGCCGACCGGCCCGACAGAACCGCTCGTCGCCGCGACGGCGCCGCCGCTCGCCGGAACGACGTACACATCACCGCCGGTGATCCCCTGGTCGCTCATGAGCCCGCCGATGTACGCAATCCGCTTGCCGTCACCGGACCATCGCGGCGAAGCGATCTGCAGCTCCGGATGATGGATCTTCGTCGCGATACCGTGCGCGGCGTCAAGGACGTACAATTCCGCGATCCACCAATTCGCATCGCCGTTTCCGTGCGCAGCCGTCGCCGCAAACCGCGTCCCGTCGGGCGACCAATCGAACTCGTACACGTTCAAATCCGCGGGCCCGAGCAGCCGGATTGCGCTCCCGCTCGCCGCAGCGGCGCCGCTCGCCGGAATCACCGCGAGCCGCTGCTCGTAAACAGTCGTCCCGACGACGCCGGAATCCGGTGTGGACGGATTGAGCGGACTCGGCGCCTTGGGCGCACCCGGCGAGTACAAGAACGCGATCCGCGTCCCGTCCGGCGACCAGCGCGGCGTCGACAGCGGCCCCTTGGCACTGGTGAGCACGCGCGCGGCCCCGCTCGAGAAGTCCTCGACCGCGATCTGTCCCTGCCCCTTGGCATCGGTGGTGACGAACGCGATCCGCCGCCCCTCGGGCGCCCACGCAACCGCGCTCTCATCACACCGCCGCGCTGGGCAAGCGGTAATCGTCCGCACCACCGCGGGCTTCGAAACCTCAGCAATCCGAATCGCACTGCGATCGCCAACCGTCTCGACATACGCAAACCGCCGCCCATCTGGCGAAAGCGCAACCTGCGAAAACTGATGCACGCCGTTGAGCGCAGCCGTAATCTGATCAAACGGCACAGCCTGCGCCCTCACCGCGCCCGGCGCGGCGACAAGCGCGAAAGCGAACGCGATGATTCGTCCGAGGCGATAGCGGATCGGCATGTTCACGGATACCGCACGGTTCACAGCGCGCCCTTGAACCCTTGCTCAACGCGGCCGTGGGTGGGATTCCCATCTCCGGAGGGGTCTAAAATGAACTTGACTAAGCGCGGTTAGCTAAGCCATGATGACACTCGATATGCGTACGGTGAACGTCCACGAGGCGAAGACACACCTGTCGACATTGCTCGCCTCGGTCGAGGCCGGAGAAGAGGTCGTGATCGCGCGTTCCGGGCGCCCGGTCGCGCGGCTGATTCCGTACGAGTCCGCCGGGGAACGCCCGATCGGAATCGACGACGACCGCCTCGAAATCGACGACGATTTCGATAAATTCATCCCGCCCGGATTTGAGCCGTACGCATGAGAGCGCTGCTGGACACGAATGCGTGGCTGTGGTTCACCGGACGCTCCGAACGGCTCGGCCCCATAACGCGAGCGCTCCTGAAGGATCGCTCGAATGAGATGCACCTCTCGATCGCCAGCGCTTGGGAAATCGCGATCAAAGGCGGGATGGGCAAGATCAGCGGCGTCGGCGACCCAGCCGTATTCGTTCGTACGCGAATCCGCCGTCAGCACGTTCTCACGCTCGGCATCACGTTGGACCACGTGCTCGCCGTCGCCGCTCTGCCGCAGCATCATCGTGACCCGTTCGACCGCCTGATCGTCGCTCAGGCCCAGGCGGAGTCTCTCACGATCATCACGTCAGACCGTGATATGTCCCGATACGACGTCCCGGTCCACGACGCGGCGTCGTAGTCGGCGCCGAGTCCGGGTTTCATCCAGGGCGCGTCGGCCGGGGCTTAACCTTTCTGGCAGTTTTGCCGATAGTGAAGATTACCGGCGGCCGCCGCTACGAGCTTCGCGAGAGGAGTCCCTCATGCTATCGGGTCTTCGCACGCGCCGTCTTCGAGCGCGCGCCACCTCCAAACAGCCGGCCGATCGGCTCAATGCGGTCGAGATGCTGATGTTCGGTCTGATCGCCCTGGCGATGATCGACTGCACCGTGATCGGGTGGCTCGTCGCCCACGGCCTGGGCAACTAGAGGGCCGGACAGGGCCGGCGCGCGCTTCCATAGAGCAGGGCCCGGCGACGGCTCGGCGCCCGATCGATGATGGGCGCGATTCCCTCGTGGCGCGACGCCGCGGACGCATGGTCCCCCCTATTTCCAAGGGGTGATGAGGGGCCGTTCGACTCTGGGTCTCAGGACTGAAAAAGGCCCTGGACCAGGGCCGAAATCATGCGGTGATTCAGGACGTGGGTTTCACTTGGGCCTATGTCAGAACGGCGACCATTGAGGAGCGCACCGATGCGCACACGCCGCCGCAAGGATCGCACCGCACATGGCCGTCGCCCTCGAACACGAATTCGCCGCTCTCCCGCACGAAGATGCACGACCTGGCGTGCATTCTTTTTCGCGCGCCTGGGTGGCCGCGATCGTCGCTTCCGACGTCGTCCTGTTCCTCGCCGCGACGTATCTGGCCGCCGTCTTCGTCAAATCGTTCTGGCTGGCATCGTTGCCGATCCGCCACGTCGCGGTCCCCGCGATGCTCACGGCGATCTTCTCGGTGCTCGTGTTCTGGCAGCTCGGCCTGTACCGCCGCTCCTTCGCGATGTCGGTGCGCGACGAGTTCTACCACGCGGTCGCGGCCCTGTCGCTCGCGTCGGCGCCGGTGCTGGTGCTGTTCTCGATCTTCCCGCAGATCTCGACCTCGCGCGTCGTGGCGATCGTCGCCCTGGTGTTCGCGATCTGCCTCGTGGGCTCGGCCCGCGCGCTGGCGCACCGCATCCGCGACGCCGTCATGCTCGCGAAGCCGCGCCGCATCGCGGTGGTCGGCCACCCGTCGCGCCTCGAGTTCGCCGAAGACGCGATGCGCTCGCTGCCCAACGCCCGCGTGTTCCGCCTGTCGGTCCCGAACATCGACGCCGTCGGCGCGCTGACGCCGGACGCGGTCGCCGCCCAGCCGTGGTTCCAGCACGCCGCCGCATGGGGCTGCGACACGCTGGTGTTCACCGAAATTCTCGCGCCCTCGCTGATGCCCCAAGTGCTCGCAGCCGCGCAGCGCCTCGGGATGACGATCGCGTTCGCGCCGCCCCGCATCCGCGTTCACGCGTACGACCTGCACATGGAGTCGATCGGCAAGCAGGCTCTGATCGTCGCGAAGCCGTTGCGCGTCACGGAGCCCGGCGCGCGTCTGGGCAAGCGCCTCTTCGACATGAGCGTCTCGGCGATCGCGCTGGTGCTGTTCGCGCCGGTCATGGCGCTGGTCGCCGCCGCCATCTCGCTCGAGGACGGCGAGCCGGTGATGTACCGCCAAGAGCGCGTCGGCCGCGACGGCAAGACGTTCCAGATCCTCAAGTTCCGCTCGATGGGCCTCGATGCCGAGAAAGACGGCGCGAAGCTCGCGATCGCCGGCGACGCGCGCGTCACGCGCGTGGGCAAGTTCATCCGCCGCACGTCGCTCGACGAGCTGCCGCAGCTGATCAACGTGCTGCGCGGCGACATGTCGATCGTCGGACCGCGTCCGGAGCGCCCGGTGTTCGTGCAGCAGTTCGAGCAGAAGTACCCGCGCTACGCGGAGCGCCATCTCGTGCCGCCCGGCATCACCGGCTGGTCGCAGGTCTACGGCAAGCGCGTCCTGGGCTTCGACGACGTTCCCGACAAGCTGCGCGGCGATCTGTTCTACGTGGAGAACTGGTCGCTGTTCATGGACGTCGCCGTCTGCTTGAAGACCGCGGCAGAAGTTCTCTTCCACAAAGCCGCCTGAGCGCCGTTCGATGAACGCGTCGAACCCGGTCACGAGACGGTCGTACTATCCGCACGTCGAAGGCCTGCGCGGCGTCGCGGCGGTGTACGTTTTCATCTTCCACATCTGGCAGACCGCGATCCAGCACCCGAGCACCGCGACGCTCGGGAGCTGGTACGGTGCGACGCTGCTCCTGCAGTACGGTCATTTCGCGGTCGCCGTGTTCATCGTCATCTCGGGATTTTGCCTCGGTCTGCCCGTCGCGCAGAAGCTCGGCGAATCGTTCAGCGTGAAGCGGTTCTTCGCGCGGCGCGCGCGCCGTCTCATGCCGGCGTACGTCCCGGTCGTGCTGCTCTCGATCATCCCCTTCGCGACGGTCGCGCTGCTCGGCGGCGGCCACGTCAACGTGAAGAACATCGCGCTCGCGGTTGCGCTGCATCTCGGGCTCGTGCACAACCTCGCGTACGCGACCACCGAGTATCTCAACGGTCCGCTGTGGAGCATCGCGCTCGAGTGCCAGATCTACGTGGTGTTCGCGCTGGTGCTGATCCCCGTGTGGAAGCGCTTCGGCGTTCTCGCGCAGCTCGGCGTGGCGCTCGTGCTCGGCTTCTTGCCGCACGTGCTCTTGCACAGTCTCGACTGGACCGTACCGTGGCTCGTCGCGCTCTTCGCGATGGGCGTCATCGCCGCGGATCTCACCGCGCGGCGCGAGCTGCCGCGCTTGCCGTGGAACGTGCTGACGCTCGCGGCCGCTGCGGTTTCCGCCGTGCTGCTGGTGCCGTGGCGCGACGGACACGGCGGCGACTTCGCCTTGTGGCCGGGTGATCTCGCAGTCGGCGCGACGGTCGCATTGTTCTTCATCGCCGCGCGCGCGAACGAGCGCATTCTTCCCGCGCGCGCGCTCGCGCTGCGCCCGGTCGTGTTCGTCGGGACGTTCTCGTACAGCTTGTATTTGATCCACGCGCCGCTCGTGGACGTCGTCGGCGCGCTGCTCTCACGCGCGCACGCGTCCGCGTCGGTGACGCTGACCGTGTGGGCGGCCGTGATCGCGCTCGTCATCGCGGCAGCGTACGGATTCTACCGCGTCTTCGAACGGCCGTTCCTGAGCGCCGCGTTCAAGAAGGCAATCGACGCCGACGTCCGGGGCGACGTCGCGCCCGGCGCGGCGGCGGTGCTCACGGCCGAGCCGGCCGCCTAGCGTACGGGAGAGCGCGCGGGGAGACGCGAGCCGTGAGGCTCTGCATCGTCTCGGGGAAATATCCGTTCGGGCAGGGCGAAGCGTTTCTCGACGCGGAGCTCCGCGCGCTCGCGCCGTCGTTCGAGAGCATCACGGTGGTCCCGACGTCGCCGCGCACGCGCGAGTACGGATACGCCGGCGTGCCGGCGGCCGTCGTGTCGATTCCGCTCGTCGGCTTCTCGACGTTCGCGCTCGCCGCGCGGGCCGCGCTGCGCCGCCCGCTTCGCAGCCTGCGCGCCGTCGCGGCGATCGCCACCGAGCGGTATTCGTTGCGCGTGAAGCTGAAGAACCTCGCCGTGATCCCGAAAGGCCTCGCGCTTTCCGAGATCGCGCGCGCACGCGAGCTCGATCATCTGCACGCCTACTGGCTTTCTACGCCGGCAACGGTCGCGTGGCTCGCCGCGCGCATGTCCGGGATTCCGTTCAGCGCGACGACCCATCGCTGGGATCTCTACGAGAACAACATGGCGGCGCGCAAGCTGCGCGACGCCGCGTTCGTGCGCACGATCTCCGAGCGCGGCCGCGACGACCTGATCCGGATGACCGGCGGCGACCCCGCGCGGGTCGCGCTGGTTCGGCTGGGCGTGGCGCTGCCGCTGATGGGCCTGCCGCGGCCGCCCGGCGGACCGTTTACGATCCTCTGCGCCGCCCGGCTTGTCCCGGTGAAAGGCCATGCGACGCTGGTGGAGGCGCTCGCGCTGCTGCGCGCGCGCGGCGTCGCGTTCACGTGCACCCTCGCAGGCGAAGGCGAGCTCCGGGACGCGATCGCCCTGCAGGTCTCGGCCGCCGGGCTGTCGGACGCGGTCGAGCTCGCCGGCGTCGTCCCGCACGAGAAGCTCCTCGCCCGGCTGCAGCGCGGCGACTTCGACGTCTCGGTGATCTCGAGCATCGAAGCACCGGGCGGGCTGATGGAAGGCGTGCCGGTGGCGCTGATGGAGGCGATGGCTGCCGGGACGGTCGTCGTGGCGACCGACTCGGGCAGCGTGCGCGAGCTGGTCGACGCGGAAACCGGCGTTCTCGTCCCGCCGTCCGATCCCGGCGCGCT
>JAXDMB010000287.1:0-9256 GCA_034666325.1 Vulcanimicrobiota bacterium | reverse complement strand
TTCGCGTTTTCAACACTAAGCGGCCCGACCGGTGTTACTAGCACCGGCCGAGCCCGTCACCCGATGGAGTAACATCGAATGACACTCTCCGAGTTCGGCGCATTGGCGTCGACCCCTCGGCGCGGTTTTTACTTCGCCGACGGCCGTCCGGTTCATCAGCGCCGCCGCTGGGTGGCCGCGTGATGGCCTCGCTCACCGAGTTCCACGCCTCGATCGACGACGTAACGGACGAACACCATCAGAACATGGCCGGGCTCGTGCAGCCGGACGATTTCAACGCTGAAGTCGTCGTGCGGTTCTTGCGCGATAACGGGATCGACGCGTGCGTCGACCAATGCACCGGCGGCTTTCGCTACATGCTCGCCGATCCGGCGCGCGACACGCACGTGCGCTTTGCGTGCGTCTGTCTGCGTGCGTCGATCAGCTATGCGCTCGAGGCCGCGTTCTGGTGCATCAAGGCGAAGCGATGAGCATCAAGCAATCGCCGCTGCATCGCCGGGTCCGGTGGAACGGGCATCGGCATCCCGTCCCAATAGAGCCGTTGTCGGCGCGCGTCTTCCGCCTTCGCATTGCACTTGGCTACAGCGTGTACGAGCTGGCTGAGGATTCCGGCGTGTTCGTCGGCACGATTAAACAGCTCGAAGCCGGCGAGCCCGTCGACAAGCGAGAGTTGCCGGCGCTTGCAACGGCGCTCGGGGTGCCTCTTTGCCAACTGCTGTGTGGCCACCACAGCTGCGCCGAACGGGCCTGCGTTCGCGCCGTTGGTGGCGCGTCGTTGGTGCCGCTGGCGCCGAACGGGCCGCGCAAGGCAGCAGGCAAGGAGTAGCTAGGTGAAAGGTCGAATTGCCGGACTTACGACCCGCCGAAGGCGTCACAGAGGACGCCCGCATCGCCATTGCTCGCGTCAGCAGGGAGGCTCTCATGGTCCAACATTCCGTCGTCGCACCGTCGGTTCAGGCCACGGTGCTGGCGCATTACGAGCGCGTCGCCGACCTCATCGCGGCTAACTTTCCGCGCGCGCCGATCGTTCCGGTCTATTATCCCGACGGGCTCGATGCCGGTGCGCACTACGGCGGCTGCGTCCACGACGATCATCCGCTTCCCGATACCGTCCCCACGGTGCAAGTCGCCTTCCCGAATCATCCGCGCCGCTACGTCGCCGCGACCGCCGACTCGCTGCTGTGGCTGGTCCACCGCGGCGCGATCGACATCGGCTCGTGGACGCCGAACGCCAACGACCCCGACCGCCTCGGCTACGCTCGCATCATTCTCAGCCCGCGCGGCGGCGCGACGCACGAGCACGTCGCCTTCGCGATGTTCGGGCTGCGCACGGTGCTGCTGCACTATGGCGTCGAAGCGATCCCGGTCCTCGACGGCTTCACCGGCGCCGCGCTGTTCATTCCGTTCAACGACGCGCCGGCGTACGACGCGGTTCGCGCCTGGCTGCACGAGGTCGTCAATGCCGCCGTCGCGCATAGCCCGAACCTCATCACCGCCGACGCGCACGATCAAACGAGTCAGCGCGTCCACGCGAACGTCGGCTCCAACGCGCCCGGGCGCTTCAGCTCGTTGCCCTATGCGCTCATCGGCAGCACGCACCTCGGCATGGTGACGCCGATCCATTGGAACGAGCTCGGCACGGTTGAGAACGGCCACTTCACCGGGACCAACAGCAACGAACGCCTCGCCGAAGGCGACGTCTTCTACCGGCTCGCCCGCGAGCTGGACGCGCAGCGTTTCGGCGACGGACCGCGCTGAACCGGCCGCTTGCGATGAAGATGCATCACGAGCACGACGACGCCGCGTCCCGCGCCGCGGGACGACCGCATGCGAATCCGAAGTCGTTCCGCGCGCAGATCATCGCGATGCTCGGCGACGGCAAGCCGCGCGACGCTCAGACGATCCTCGACGAAGGGCTCGCGCGCGGCTTGTTCACGCCCGCTACGACGAAACGCTCGGTGTACGAGAACATCCTGCTCTACATCCATCAGGAAGCCGCCGGCGGCCACAAAGCGGCGATCGTCGAAGATCCGATAACGCGCAAGTTTCGCATCAACCGTCCTGTCGACGACTGGCCGGATACAACGCTCCCGCCTCATCCGCGCTACATCAGTGTGGACATGCTCGCGGCGATTTCGGAGAAGTTGCGCAGCACGGCCGTAGGCGACGACTCGACGGCGTTCGAGCAAGCCGTCTGCGAAGCGTTCGCGCGACTCGGCTTCGTCACGCAGCATGTCGGCGGCATGTATGCTCCGGACGGCATCCTCGACGCACCGCTCGGTCCGCTCGCATACCGCGCCGTCCTGGAATGCAAGAGCGCTCCGAACGTGAAGTTCGTCTCGCAGCCGCGCGCGGAGGAAGCGGCAAAGTTCCGTGACGCGAGCAAAGCGGACTTCGCAGTGCTGGTCGGCCCGGATTTCCATGCGGGTGAGTCGTTCTCGCAAGAGATTCAGACGCACGCGATCTCGGTCTGGACGATCGACGACGTCATAACGGCGCTGTGCATCGACGTCGACACGTACGAATGCCGTGCGCTCTTCGCTGCGGGCTTCGTCTACGACCGTTTGGCGGATCTGGAATGGAGCCGCACGCACGGCGAGGAAAAGCGCGCAAACGTCGTGCGCGATATCCTGCGCCGCGAAGGCTACGCAGCCCAAAGTACGCTCGCAGGCCACGTTGCGGCAGCGGACGCGCCGGTGCTGACGCTCGACGCCGCGATGCTCCTCGTCGAAACCGCCCTGCGCCATGCTGGCGCCGAAGCGTGCGCGACCCGCGAGGAAGTCCATGATGCGATGGACGACCTGGTCCGGTCGCGGGAAGCCGTCCGCATCCCGGACCGCAACGGCATCGTCATCCGGCGCGGCCCGTTACTGTCAGGGCGGACAGTAGCATGAAGCAGGCTCGGCGGACGTGCGGCTTCAGCCAAGAGCGCCTGCGCTTACGCTTGTCTTGCTAGTTGCGTTTATGCCGTATGTTGGGTACACTGAGTCCATGAGTACACGCGGGCTCACCGAGAGCGAGATCGTCGAGTCCCCGGTCACGGAGTCAGACCGGCTCGCGTCGCTGGCTCGAGCGCTGGCGTCCGTCCCCGTGGGCAGTGAGCCGGTATTGCTGGGGCCGGATGAAGCGCCAATTCCGCTCACCAAGTCAATTTTCGACGTTTTAAAGATCGCAGTTGATGCACTAATGGCTGGACACGCCGTCGCAATTTCGCCGCTCGAACGAATGCTGACGACAACCGAAGCGGCAGATCTCCTCGGCGTATCACGTCAATACCTTACGCGCCTACTCGACTCGGGGGTAATCCCGCACTCATTTACGGGCCGGCACCGCCGTATCCAGCTTGCCGATTTGCTTACATACCAACGTGAACGTAATGCAAGCCGAGCCGCCCTGCTCGACGCCATGACGAGGGAAGCTGCTGCGGCCGGGGAGTACGATTAATCGCCCGATACAAAATACTTTTCGATGCGGACGTTCTGGCTCCCATGCCGCTCTGCGATACCGTTCTCCGACTCGCGGCTCTCGGTCTTTTCGAAGCATATTGGTCAGAAACGATACTGAGCGAGGTCGGACGTACGCTAGCGAAGTTCGGGAAATCTCAAGTGCAGATCGAACGCCGGCTATCGCAAATGCGTCAAGCATTCCCCGAGGCGATCGTGGCAGGATTTGATTTCCTCATCCCGGCGATGACAAACGACGAAAAGGACCGTCATGTCCTCGCGGCCGCTGTGAGCGCCGGGGTAAATCAAGTCGTAACGCAAAATACTCGTGACTTCCCGCCGGAGTCTGCCGATCCGTATGAGATCGAGATCCTCAGTCCGGACGAGTTTCTGCTCAACGTCGTCGACCTTTATCCGAAGCAGACGTTAGTTGCCATCCGTCAACAGTCCGAAGCGCTCCGCCGGGAGAACGGGCTGGACGCGGTGATCTCTAAACTCGCGATGCAGGTGCCCCAATTTGCGCAGGCGATCGATACGCTCGTTCGCGCCGGAGCGTAACACCGCGCCTTGACTCCACACACAGTGTTGGTCGGCAGCTCTACAACAATCCCGTCGTTAACCGAGGAATGACGGATCCACGTAGCGCCGCGCTAGGCGAAGGGGCGGATTGCCATCAGGGCGATGTCGTCTCTCGCCGTTGCCGGGCCTACCTCGCGGATGATCCGGTCGCACAGCTCGTCCATCCCGCTCGCGGGCTGCGCCGCTATCGCTGCGAGGCGTGCGAGGGTTTCGTCGAGCGGTACGTCGCGGCGCTCCACGAGGCCGTCTGTGAAGAGCAGCATCAGGTCCTGCGAGTGCAGCGTGAACGCGTAGGGGCGAGGCGGGTCTGCTTCGACGCCGAGCAACGTATCGCCGAACGGCAAATAGCGCGCGTCGCCGTTCGCGGCGACGATCAGCGGCGGGAGGTGTCCTGCGTTGGCGAGCTCGCAGCTGCCGTCGCGTCCGTCGTACACCATGCAGCACGCGGTCGCGGTCATTCCGGGATGAAACCGGCACAGGAGGCGGTTGAGCCGGTCGAGCGTTGCGGCGGGTCCATGTCCCTCCAGGAAATACGAGCGGAGCGCGGTGCGCAGCTGCGCCATCACCATCGCGGCCTCGAGCGAGTGGCCGACGACGTCGCCGATCGCGATGGCGACGTGGTCGTCGTCGAGCGCGAACACCTCATAGAAGTCGCCGCCGACCTCGGCGTGCTCGGCGCTCGCTTCGTAGCGCGTCGCCACTTGCAGTGTCGCTAGATCGGGAATTTCGTCGGGCAGCAGGTTGCGCTGCAGCATCAACGCGATCTGCCGCTCGATTTGCAGCGACCGAACGTTCCTCAGTGCGACGTTCGCGGCGCGTGCGTACTGCGCGAGGACGACGTCGTCCTCGTCGGAACGGGCCGCGCCGTGGGCGATATGAATCGTCCCGCGCTGTCCGTCGGGGGCGTCGAGCGCGGCGTAAAGCGCACCGTCGCGCGCGGCGGCGGCGCGCAGTGCGTCGACCGCGCCGGGGCTGCATACCTCGAGAACGGTGTCGCCGCCCGCGGCGACGGCAATTCGTGCCGTGTCGTCGAGGACGAGCCCGACCGACGCGACCGCGTCGAACAGCGCCGATGCTTCAAGAGCGGTCGTCGCCACCAGCGCGTCGACGTCCGCGGCTTCATTGAGCGCGAGCGTCGCCTCGTTGAGCCGGCGCAGGCGCCGCGCCAGCCGCAGAGCCGTCCGCTGCGCTGCGGCGCCGCGCAGGAGCGCTTCGACGGTCGCGACGAGCTCCTCGCGTTCCACCGGCTCCACGAGATAGCCGTCGGCGCCGCGCCGTAACCCCTCGGAGCGATCCGACGGCTGCGTCGCCGTCGCCGACACGTGCAGCACCGGGACGTTGGGGCGTGCCGATTTGATCGCTTCGCACACGTCGTGCCCGCCGATGTCCGGCAGGTTGACGTCCAACACGACGAGGTCGAACGGTTCGACGTCGAATGCGTCGAGCGCCGCGCGGCCGCTGCGCGCCTCCCGCACGTCGTAACCTGCGCGCCGCAGCCAGGTCGCCAGGACGTACCGGTTGCTCTCCGAGTCGTCGACGACGAGCAGACGCTGTGCCAGGGCCGCACTCACGCTGCTCATTTCGTTACCGCCGAAGCGCCGAAGGCCTCGGTCACCGCCTGCTGCACCAGATCCTGCGTCAAGTTCGCCTTTGCGAGAAGCCCGGTTGCGCGTGCGAGCGTCGTCTGCGACTTGAGCGTCGTCTGCATCGACGTGACGATGATCACCGGAATCTGCTGCAGCTCGAGATCCGCGCTCTTCTCGGCCAGCACGGTGCTGCCGTCGAGGTCGGGCATGTGCAGGTCGAGGAACACGAGATCGGGATGCGCTTGGCGCATCAGCCGTAATCCTTCGACGCCGCCGCTCGCTTCGATCACGTGCCGCGCCGTGCCCTGGAGCATCCCGCGCAGTACGGTGCGGAACGCCTCGTCGTCGTCGACGAGCAGAACCGTGTCCACGGCCGGCGCCGCGTGCGGCACTGCGGTGGGCGACGCCGGCGCGTTGAGCAGCGGCTGCCACGCGGTCGGCAGCACGACGGCGAACACGCTGCCGCGTCCGAGCTCGCTTTGCAGCGAAATCCGGCCGCCGAGCGTCTCCACCACGCGCTTGGCGTACGGAAGTCCGAGCCCGGTGCCCTTGTGCGCCGTTTGCAGCGGACCGCGCACCTGGAAGAAGTCTTCGAAAATGCGCCCGTGGTTCTCGGGCGCGATGCCGATGCCGGTATCGGCGACGATGATCTCGACGTCGTATGCTTCGTGCCGCCGCGCGCCGATATGGATCGAGCCTTCGGTGGTGAACTTCACGGCGTTGACGATCAGGTTGCGCAGCACGTGCGTGAGCAGCGTTCGATCCGTCTGCACCGGTGGCAGAGCGTTCGTCTCGACGGTCAGCCGCACGCCCGGGTACAGCATCGGCCGTGACGCGCCGCGCAGCTCGGCGAACAGTTGCGCGAGGTCGACGCTGGACACGGTCGGTTCCAATCGGCCCGACTCCGCTTTCGCGAGATCGAGCAGCTCGTTGACCAGCTCGCTCAGCTCGCGACCGGATGCGAGCATCAGATCCACCTGCTTGCGCTGATCGCCCGTCAACGCGTCGCCGTCGGGTGCGAGCAGCAGGCGCCCCAGTGCGAGCAGCGAGTTCACCGGGCCGCGAAGCTCGTGCGTGACGTTGTTCAAGAAGCGGTTTTTCGCCTCGCTCGCTTCACTCAACCGGACGCTCTTGTCGTCCAGCTCGGCGTAGAGCGCGACGACGCCGCGATTGGTCTCGTCGAGCTCGTCCGCGAGCTGCTGGTACATCGCCATCACGCCGCGATTCGTCTCTTCGAGCTCCGAATTGAGACGCACCAGCTGCTCTTGCTGCGCGCGCAGCTCGTCGAGCGTCCCCACCAGGTCGGCGTTCTCCTGGCGCAACTGCTCGAGCGGTCCGGACGGCGCGGTGCTGCGTGCGAAGATGCTGCGCAGGCGGTCGGTGGTGATCGATTTTCCGCCGACGGCGCCGCGCCGAAGCCGTACCGTCACGTGGTCGGGCCCGAGTCCGTCGGTCACCGTCACGTCGCCGACGAGCTTGCGCGCGGCCTCGATCGCGGTAGGGCTCGCAGCGTCCACTGCCGCGCGCGGGAAATCGGCGATCGTCACGGCGAGCGAGCCGTTGGGCGAGATCGTAAACTCCGCCGCCGCGCCGCCGCCGTTCGCGACGGCCTCACGGCCCAGCTCGCTCAGCGCCGTTGCGAACCGCACTTGGTCGGCTTCGTCGCAGCCGATCGCCGCGGCCGCGACGCGGCCGCGATGGCGCAGCGCGAGCACGTCCTCGACGACGACGAGCCGCGTCTTCGTCGCCCGGTCGCTCACGACGCCTTCGCGACGATCACCGAGGCGTCGTCGTGGCGAATCCCCGCATCCCGCAGCAGCACCGCGGCCGCGAGGTGCGGATCGCGCATGCGCAGTCCCGCATAGGCGCCCAGATCCCACTTGGAACTGAGTCCGTCCGAGTGCAGCACGACGAGCGCGTCGGCCGGCATCGGCAGTGCGTACTCGCGCGCCGGTTTCGCGTTCGCGCCGACGATGCCGGGGCGACCGGGAGCGCCGCTGCGGCGTTCGCCGTCGTCGACCCATACCGCGACGTTGCCGACGCCCGCGACGACCACGCTGCGCGCGCCGGGATCGAGCCGTGCGACGCTCGCGGCCGCACCGCGCGTCCGCCGTAACGCGATGTCGAAACGGCGCAGCAGCGCCGCGGGCGACTCAGCGGGATCCGCTTCGCGAAACGCGCGCACCGCTGCGCTCGCCGCGACGGCGGCGAGCGGTCCGTGGCCCAGACCGTCCACGAGCACGAGCGTCGTCACGCCGTCGTGCGTGCGCACCGCGCACGCGTCGCCGCAGACCGATTCACCGCTCATGGCGCGCGTGAGCATCGCGATACCCGGCGGTGCGGCCGGTGCAGCGCCGCGCCAGAACGTCGCCAGCATGACGGTGCCGCGACCCGGCGTGGACTGCGCGTCGAACCACGTTGCGAGCCGCACGATCGCGCCCAATCCGATTCCCAGCGTTCCCGCGGTGGAGCGCCCGTCGGACAGCAGCGAGCCGAGGTTCGCGACGCCCGGCCCGCTGTCGATCCCGATGAGCTCCACCGCCGCGGTGTCGGCTTCGCGCCGCACGCGCACTGCGATCGCGCCGTTGTCGGCGTGGCGGAACAGGTTCGTGCCGATCTCCGTCGCCGCGATCGCCACCTCGCCCGCGCGATGCTCGGAGAAATCGAGCTGGTTCGCGAGCCGTGTTGCCGCGCGCCTGACGCGGCCGACCGCGCTGCCGTCGTCGATGCGAATCCACTCGACGTCCTCGACCGGCGTTACCGCTTCCATTTTGTCACGGAGACGCGCGTACCGCGGCCCGGGTTGGTGTCGAGCTCGAACACGTCGACCAGACGGCGGCTGCCGGAGAGACCCATCCCCAAGCCGCCGCGCGTGCTGTTCCCGCCCGCCATCGCCGATTGGAGGTCGGCGATTCCCGGTCCGGTATCGACGAACGTCGCGCGCACGCCGTTGCGGCGGCCGTCCGCGACGAGCTCCACCGACGCCGTGCCGCCGCCGCCGTGGATCAGCGTGTTGCGCGCGAGCTCGCTTGCCGCCGTGACGATCTTGGTTTGATCGACGATCGAGAGGGCTGCTTTGAGCGCGAGCGCGCGAACCGCCTGTCGCACGCGCACGACGTCGGCGTCACTGGCGACGGCCAGTTCTTGCAGCTGCTCGGCGCTGCTAGTCGACACGGGCGACGGCGTCGAAGCTGACGGAATCGTCGAGAGCGTCGTCGTCGGTGTCGCTGGGCGCCGAGTGCACGCCGAGCCGGCGCAGCAGGTCGAAACCCTTCTCCGCGTTGAGCGCGGTACGGATGCCGCCCAGCGACAGGCCGAGCTCCGTGAGCGTGATCGCGACCGCGGGACGCATGCCCACCACGACCGTCTCCGCGTCGAGCACTTTGGAGATCGACGCGATCGTCGCCAGCATGCGGCCGATGAAGCTGTCGACGATCTCGAGCCCGGAAATGTCGATGATGACGCCGCGCGCGGACGTGTCGACGATGCGTGCCGACAAGTCTTCTTCGAGCGCCACGGCGGTCTGATCGCTGAGATCGACGGCGATGGAGACGATCAGGATCTGACCGACCTTGAGGATCGGTACGCGTTCGCTCACGCCGTGCGCGAGATCTTGCGGACTTCGAGGCCCGAGCGCTGCAGCGTGAG
>JAXDMB010000286.1:0-8300 GCA_034666325.1 Vulcanimicrobiota bacterium | reverse complement strand
CTCGCGCCGGTCATCGCGTTCGCGAGAAACTCTTCATGGCCGGGCGCGTCGATGATCGCAAAGCGGCGTTCGCCCAGGCGAAACCACACGCGCGTGGTGTCGATCGTGACGGCTTGATCGCGCTCGTCCTGCAGCGCGTCGAGCGCGAAGGACCATTCGGTCTGCAAGCCGCGGCGCCGGCTGCTCGCGACGATCTCCTCGATGCGCGCCGCCGGGAGCGAGCCGGTGTCGTACAGCAGCCGCCCGATCAGCGTGGACTTGCCGTGGTCGACGTGGCCGAGCACGACCACGCGCGCGTCGCGGCTCACATGTACCCCGCCGTACGCAGGCGCTCGAACGACGCTTCGCTCTCCTGATCCATCGTGCGACCCGCGCGCTCCGGTTCGCGCGTCGTCGCGAGCTCTTCGATGATCTCGTCGATCGACGCGGCGTTGCTCGCGATCGGAACGGTGATGTTCTTCTCGCCCAGCGAACGGTACCGCATGCCGTCGCGCGCAAGATACAGCGGCACGATCGGAATGCCTTCGCGCTTGTGATACCGCCACACGTCGATCTCGGTCCACGGCAGCAGCGGGTGTACGCGCACGTGTCCCCCGTGCGGGATCTCCGTGAGCGTGTAGCCCCAGAACTCGGGCGGCTGCTCGCGCACGTTCCAGTTGCCGTCGAGCGAGCGCGGGCTGACGAGGCGTTCCTTCGCGCGCGTCGCCTGCTCGTCGCGGCGGATGCCGACGAACACGGCGCGGTAGCCCTCGCGCGCGAGCAGCGCGCGCAGACCTTCGGTCTTGCGCGCGGCGGCGCGAGACTGCGGCGGCAGGCTCGGATCGCACGACTCTTCGGGCGGGCACATCTCGACGCGGAGGTCGAGGTTCCACTCGGCCGCGATACGGTCGCGGAACGCGTACACCTCGGGCAGCTCCATCCCGGTGTCGAGCTGGACCACCGGCATCGGCACCACGCCCAGAAACGCCTTGCGCATCAGCCACAGCAGCGCGGTGCTGTCCTTGCCCATGGACCACAGGACGCAGCAGGGCGCGAACAAGCGAAACGCGTCGCGAATGACCGCGACTGCCTGCCCTTCGAGGCTCTCCAGCTCTTCCGTAACGCTCCCTCCGACCGGCGGCGTGTTCGTCGTGACATGCCCGCGCACCGGCCATAAGCAAACGCCCCGTCTCCTGAGAGGCCCGGGGCGCTAGGACCAGTGGGCTTTGTGTCCCGCTACCGTGTGCCCGGTCCGGGGTGGTTTCATACGCGCCGTCTTCGACAGAATTCTGGCGGGCCGTGACGGCAGCAAAGGCAGGCGAACCGAACGTGCGAAAGGCGGGGCTCGTCGGGTCGCTAAATAGAGAAAACGCCCACCGTAAAGCGAACGTTTTTCACAGGTGCCGAGAGCGAGAATCGAACTCGCGACACCAGGTTTTTCAGACCTGTGCTCTACCAACTGAGCTATCTCGGCGCGACCAACCCGGGTTCGGCGGGTCCGGCTTCGGCCCTGCCTACGGCATGGTGGTCGCGGCCAGCAGAGGCGTACAGGCGGCGGCTGGGAGCGGGTGGCAGAACAGGAAGCCCTGGACCATGTCGCAATCGAGCGCGCGGAGGCGGTCGAACTGGGATTCGAGTTCCACGCCTTCGGCCACCGTGCGCACGCCCAGGCCGCGCGCGAGCGTCGTGACCGCGCGGACCACCGCGCCGTCGAACGTGCCGTCCGTGATGTCGGAGATGAACGTGCGGTCGATCTTGAGCGCGTCGACCGGGAAGCGTTTGAGGAAGCCCAGCGACGTGTAGCCGGTTCCGAAGTCGTCGATCGAGACGTGTACGCCCAGCGCTCGTAGGGCGTGCAGCAGCCGCACCGCGGCGGGCACGTCGCGCATGATCGACGACTCGGTGATCTCCATGTCGAGGCACGACGCCGCGACGCCGTGTTTTGCGAGCAACCTTTGGACCAGCGCCGGGAGCGTGTCGCCGTCGAGCTGCCGCGCCGACACGTTCACGCTCACGCGCACCGACGGGATTCCGGCGTCCGCCCACTCGCGCACTTGCGCGATCGCGCGCTCCATCGCCCACGCCCCGATCTCGCCGATCAGCCCGAACTCTTCGGCAACCGGAATGAAGCGGTCCGGCAGCATCAAGCCGTGAATTGGATGGCGCCAGCGCAGCAGCGCCTCCACGCCCGCGATCGCGCGCGTCTCGACGTCGTACATCGGCTGGTAATAGAGCTCGAACTCCGCGCGCTCGATCGCGCCGTTGAGGTCGCGGCGCGTGAAGACGCGCTCGAGCGACGACGTCGCGCCCGGCGACCGGTACCAGCGCACCGTGTTGCGGCCGGAGCGTTTCGCCTCGAACACGGCGGCCTCGGCCATGCCGATCAGCGCGAGAACATCGGACGCGTCGTCCGGCGCCGTCGCGACGCCGACGCTCGCGGTGAGATACACGGGCTTGCCGCCAACCCAGAACGGTGATGCGAACACGCCGGCCGCCGCTTCGGCGGTGGCGCGCGCGGCGCCCGGAACGTCCTCGCACCGCAGCAGCACGAACTCGTCGCCGCCGAAGCGCGCGACGTACGCATCCGGCAGCGCGTCGCGCAGACGCGCCGCCACTTCGCGCAGCACGGTGTCGCCGGCGGTGTGGTCGCCCAGCTCGTTGACGACGCGAAAGCGGTCGACGTCGAGAAACAGCACCGCGAGCGACTTGCCGTCGCGCGCGCATTCGGCCAGCGCGACCTGCGCGTGGCGCTCGAACGCGGGACGCTGCGGAAGCCCGGTCGCAGGATCGCGCTCGTCGAGCGATAGATGCCCGCCGCGCTCGAGCGTGATCGCAACGTAGCGGCGCTCGTACGGCGGCGCGGACAGCGGCTCGACGGTGAGCGCGCCGGCCGAGAGCGCGAGCCGTGTCCACCGCAGCGATACGACCGCTGCGGCAAGCTCTTCCGCTTCTTCCGCGTCGCGCACGAACGGAAGCTCGGTAAGCGGGCGGCCGACGAGATCGTGGCGCGTCGCGTACACCGTCACCACGCCCGCATCGTCGAGCGCGACCACCGCGACGTCATCGCGCGTGCGCTTCAGCGCTTCGTCGATCACCATCGCGTCGGCACGCGTACGGCGCAGTTGGACGGCGAGAACGGCGTCGCGCACAGCGCGGCCGATGGCGGGTCCGAGCCGGGCCAGATCCGCCAACGCGACGACGTCGTTGGCCCCGAGCGCGAACGCGTCGCGCAGCGCGTCGGGTTCGAGCGCGCCGACGACGATGACGGGCAGGTTCTCGCGCGCGAGGGACAGCGCGCGCAGCAGATCCCGGTACGAACCATCAGCGACGCTTGCACCGACGACCGCGATGTCGATCGTGCAGTTCTCGACAAACGGCAGCGCCTCGGCAAGGGTTCCCGTGTGAACGAGCTCGACGGAGAGATTGGCGCGGGCGGCATCCGCCCAGCGGCCCGCGTCGGCCGAATCGGCGGTGACGATCACCGCTCGAACGTGTTTTCTCGGGAAGATCGCTCCGTCGGCTTCCACGTTCAGGTGTTGCCCACAGAAATGACGTGCGAGCTTTGAGGGGGGCGTTCGGCGTGCAATGGTGCGGTTCGTCACGCCCCCATCGTGTCGCACGTCACGTGCGGCGCTGCGCACTCCAGGGTAAAGCGATTGCTTCGAGCCAGTCGACGACCGCCGCGAGCGAAAAGCCGAGCAGCGACACCGCGACGAGCGCCGCATACAGCCGCTCGACGTCGAGCAGTTGCTGCGCGTTGAAGATCGCAAAGCCCAGGCCCGTGCGCGTGAGCTGGTACTCGGCGGCGACCGCGAGCACGATTCCGATGCCGATGCTCAGCTTCGCGCCCGCGTAGATGTTCGGCAGCGCGCCCGGCAGCAGCACGCGGAAAAAGAACGACGCCGGCCGGATGCGATACGCACGCGCGACGTCCAGATAGATCGTCTCGATCTGGCGCACGCCGGCTTCCGTGTTGATCGCCATCAGGAAGAACACGCCGACCGCGACCGCGGCCCATTTGGCCGCGTCGCCCGTGCCGAAGATGAAATAGAACAGCGGCAGGATCGCGATCTTCGGGATTGGGTACAGCAGCGCGATCACCGGCTCGAAATACGCGCGCACCCAGCGGTTCATCCCCATCGCGAGGCCTACCAGCGTCCCCGGAATCCCGCCGATCAGCAGGCCGATCAGCAGCCGCGAGAGCGTCGCGTATGCGTTGGTCGCGAGCTCGCCGCTCGCGGCGTACTGCGCGAAGTTCGCCGCGATGGCCGTCGGCGGCGGAAAGAGTCCGGGATTGAGAAACTTCGTCGACACCGCGATCTGCCACAGCGCGATCAGCGACAGCGGCGCGGCGATCTTCAGCCAGCGCGTCGACCTCATCGCAGCAGCTCCCAGATGCGCACGACGTGCTCGCCGAACTTCGGTTCACCGCGAATCGCCACCGCGTCGCGCGGGCGCCGAAAACCGATCGGGATGATCTCTTTCACCTGGCCGGGCCGCGCGCTGAGCACCACGACCCGGTCCGCGAGCGTGACCGCTTCTTCGATGCCGTGCGTCACGAACACGATCGTCTTGGGCGAGCGCTCCCACAGGCGCATCAGCTCGTTCGCGAGACCCACGCGCGTCTGCTCGTCGAGCGCGCCGAACGGCTCGTCCATGAACAGCACCGGCGGGTCCGTGACGAACGCGCGCGCGACGGCCGCGCGCTGCTTCATGCCGCCCGAGAGCTGGTGCGGCCAGGTGCGCTCGTTCTGCGCCAAGCCCACGAGGCCGAGGACGTCGCGCACGCGGCGGCGCACCTCGTCGCGCGGCACCGCAAGCGAATCGAACGCGAACGCGACGTTCTCGCCGACGCGCATCCACGGAAACAGCGACGCTTCCTGAAACACCGTTGCACTCGGCAGCTCGTCGCCACGCGGCGCCGCGCCCGAAACCGCGATGCGGCCTTCGGTAGGAACCTCGAGCCCGGCGAGGATGCGCAGCATGGTGCTCTTCCCGCAGCCGCTCGGCCCCACGACCGCGACGAACTCGCCGTCGGCGATCTCGAGGTTCACGTCGTCGAGCGCGACCGTGCCGTCGGGAAAGCGCTTCGTCAAGTGCTCGACTGCGATCGACGCCACGGCCGCGGTGTTCGCAAACGCGAACGCCGGACCTCGTTCCGAGAATCCGGCGTCCGGGACTTGGCGACGTTGATGGGGCTCGAACCCACGACCTCCGCCGTGACAGGGCGGCGCTCTAACCAACTGAGCTACAACGCCACGAGATGGTGGGCACGGTTGGGATTGAACCAACGACCCCCCGCGTGTGAAGCGGATGCTCTCCCACTGAGCTACGCGCCCACGTCCACTCGTTTTTTTGGCGAACCGGCGTATTCTCTCAGCCCGGACCCACACCTGTCAACAACCGAAGCGGCTGGGTCGTGCCTCGGCTGGGCAGCGGCGGGGGCCGAGCCGTCCGCATCGCGGCGGGGTAGAAGGCTCGCTGATGCTTCCCACCGAGGGTCCGGCGGCCGCGAAAGCGGCGGGTCTGCGCTACACCACCGACGCGATCCCCGGGATTCGGCGGGTGAAGCGCGGCAAGCATTTCACCTTCATCGCGGCCGACGGGAAGCCGCTCACCGACAAGGGCGAGATCGCGCGGATCAAGTCGCTGGCGATCCCGCCCGCATACACGGACGTCTGGATCTGCCCCCAGGCGAACGGACATCTGCAGGCGACCGGCCGCGACGCGCGCGGGCGCAAGCAATACCGTTACCACAAGCGCTGGCGCGAGGTGCGCGACGAGACCAAGTTCGACCGCATGATCGAGTTCGCCAAAGCGCTGCCCAGCATCCGCGCGGGCGTCGCGCGCGACATCGCGCTGACCGGCATGCCGCGCGAAAAGGTGCTCGCGACGATCGTCTCGCTGATGGAGCGCACGGCGATCCGCGTGGGCAACGAGGAGTACGCGCGCGAGAACGACTCGTACGGGCTGACCACGCTGCGCGAGGAGCACGTGGACGTGAAAGGCTCCACCGTGCGCTTTCACTTCCGCGGCAAGAGCGGCAAAGAGCACGACGTCGAGATTCGCGACAAGCGCATCGCGCGCATCATCCAGAAGAGCCAGGATTTGCCGGGCCAGCAGTTGTTCGAATATCTCGACGACGACGGGGCCGCGCGCCCGGTTCGCTCCGAGGACGTCAACGACTACCTCAAGGAGATCAGCGGCGGCGACTTCACCGCGAAAGACTTCCGCACGTGGGAAGCCACGATGATGTGCGCGCTCGAGCTCGCCGCGCTCGAAGCGCAAGAACACAACCAGACCGAACGCAAGAAGCTCGTGACCGACGTGATCAAGAAGGTCTCCGAACACCTGGGCAACACGCCGGCGGTGTGCAAGAAGTCGTACGTGTATCCCGGCGTGGTCGACCAGTTCCTGAGCAACGGCGCGCTCGAGCTCATCGAGAAAGCGGTCGAGAAGGCGTCGCCGCACGCGCTCGACCGGCACGAGACGGCGGTCGTCGCGCTGATCGAGCGGATCGTCACGCGCGAGAACCAGCCGCTCGCGGACGTGCTCGCCAAATCGGTGCGCGCCGAGCGCGCGAAGCGCAAGAAACCCGCCAAGCGGACGGCCGCCGCGAAGAAAGCCGCCTAGCTGCGGCCGAGGCATAGCCCGGTTGCCGGGTACATCCTCGGCATGCGCACTTATGCAATCGCCGCGGTGTTCGCGGCACTGTCCATCCTCGCGACGGGGATCGTCGCTCCCGCACCGGCGCAGGCCGCAACGGTCGGGTCCGCATGGGTTGAAGGAACGCTCGTTCACATCTCGTCGGGCAACATAAAGATCAAAGACGACAAGACGGGCAAGGAGCTCGGGTTCGTGCTCGTCCCGCACTTCGATCAAGTGTTCTCATCCGACGGCAAGACGACGTATCAGATGAAGTCGCTGCACTCCGGCCAGCTCGTGAAGGTGTTCTACGACCAGAAACTGCTCGGCGTGCGGCACGCGGATCGCATCCTGGTCCTCAACCGTGCGGAGAAGCCGGTCAAGCAGCAGAAAGGCTGACGCTCGACCGTCGACAAGCTCAGGTCGACGCGGTCGGGAGCCGCGACGCAAACGTCACCGCGTGACCGCCCGGCTCCCGTACCGTGATCTCGTGCATCCCGTAGAACGTCTTACGCAGCGGAACGATCACGTCCGCGTCGGCGATTGCCGGCACGACGAGATCGACGTTGCTCACCGACACGTACAAACCCACCGCGCCGCGGCCCGAGATCGTCTCGTTGACCGCGCGCGCGGCATCGTGTCCGACGTCTTCGATCAAGCTCGCGTGCGACTGGATCATCACCACAACGCCGTCTTTTTCCAGCATCGCGAAGCCGAGCTCGTCGCCGTCCGCGATCACGGTGGTCTGCGCGAAACCGAGCCGGTCGCGGAAGAAATCGCGCGTGGGCGCGACATGCTCGACGATGAGAACCGGAGCGATCGACTCGTAACGCAGGTGCAGGATCGACATTACCGCGGCAGTTTCGGCGCTCAACCCTCCGCGCCTAGCATGCAGTCGATGCGCTTCGTCTCGAAACCGTTCCCGAGATCAGCGGCTGGGCGACGGGGTGGGCATCGGGGTCGGCGCCGGCGTCGCGGGCGCGTCGACGATCACCGGGATCGCCAGCGTGTCGTCGGCATCGTTGTCGTGGTGGTCGCGGTCGCCGTGATGGTCGCGGTCGCCGTCATGGCCGCGGTCGCGGTCGCCGTCCTTGCGCGCGACGGTGATCGTGCACGTCGCCGGACCGGCGCCGCTGGGCGTCACGGTGATGACCCCGCTCGCAGCGTCGTGACGGTCGCGGTCCTTGTCGCCGTCCTCGTCCACGCGCTTGGGCTTCACGGCCGAGGGCGACACGGCCGGGCAGTTTCCGGTTCCGGCGATCGACACGGACAGCTTGTCGTCCGACTTCGCCGCGATCGTCACCGTCTGCGGCGTTCCGGCGGCGGCTTGGGCCGCGGTGAACTCGAGGCTGGCCGGATTGGACGCGATGTCCGGCGTCTTCGCCTTGTGGCTTTCGAGCGAACGCGTCGCGGACTGGGCCGACTGCGGCGCGCCGGCGGCGGTGCCCGTGTTGAGCGGCGGCGGGCCGGCGGCGCCGCCCTGGCAAGCGGCGAGCATCGAAGCGGCGGCGAGCGCCGTCAGGATGCGCGCAAGGGCATGATGTGCGAACACGGGAGATCCTCGGCTGGTTCGGTGAGTGAGCTGCGGCGGCCCGGCGCATCCGTGCCCGGGCGTTACACGCTCAGACCTGCCGCCTGCTCTCTTCCTATCGGCGCGGCGGCCGCGCGAAATCACC
>JAXDMB010000285.1:0-10985 GCA_034666325.1 Vulcanimicrobiota bacterium | reverse complement strand
GCGAACAACTTCTACCTCGTCCCGGGTACGGGAACGCTCGACGATCTCGTCGCTTCCACGGAGCGCGGCGTGCTCGTGCTCGACACGATCGGCTTCGCGACGGAGTACGCGAGCGGCACGTACAGCCGCGGCGCGCGCGGCATCTACATCGAGGACGGCAAGCCGCAGTACGCGGTCGACGAGTTCACGATCGCCTCGACGTTCCAGGACATGCTGCATTGCATTGACGGCATCGCAGGCGACCTGCGCTTCGACGGCACCGTCGTCTCGCCGTCGTTCCGCGTCGCCGAGATGACGATCAGCGGAACGTAGCGCACGTGAAGCCGTAGCGGTGCGCGAACACGGGGATGGCGTGCGCGGGCTGCGCGGCCAGCCATACGAGCCCGAAGGAACACGAGCGCTACAGAACGGCGCACCGACATATTAGCTCCTTGATCAGGCTGCCATCCCAAGTGTCCTCGGTTCCTTCGCCGTTGCGACTTTCGAATGACTGGCGCCGTTCGCGGCGTGAACGCGCCGCCGTTCCCGCGTCAACACGTCAGAAGTTAACGCTCGGCGCGCGAATTGAACGGTTGCGACGTTACGCTTGGCCGCTCGGTTTCCGATCAGGTAGCAGACCGGGGTTCTTCGCCACTCTCTCGAGGCTGCCGTACCATCATGATCGCCAACCTGTCCGTTCGTTTGAAGATCGGCTTAGTCGGAATTTGTCTGCTTGCGATACTGCTCGGAACGGTCGCCGTGTCGGCGGTCACGTTCGCGGGCCTCGCCGGGAGAGCGCAGGAGATGTCGCGAGCGCACCTGCTTTCAGCGGCCGTAGCGAACGCGTTCGAGCAGTGGACGCTCGACGACGACCAGTCCAACATGTACGCGGCGCTGATCGCATTGCGCGATCCCAAGCAGCACAAACTGACTGAAAGCACGTTCGTGCAAGTCGAGGAGAGCCGCGTCAAGGCGCACCGCTTCGTCGATGAGGCGGAACGCCTCGCGACCGACGATCAGACGCGCACGCTCTTACGGCGCGTGCGCGCGAACATGACGGAATACGACGGGTACACCCGGCTGATGCGCGAGCGCGCGCTGGCAGGCGACGTGCAGCGAGCGATCCACGTGATGACCATCGAGAACCTCAAGCCGTCGGAAGCGCTGCCGGACGAGTTCGCGAGCCTTGAAGCGCGTTCGGACAAAATGGTCGCACGGGCGGCAAGCGACATCGAACGCCAGGCGGCGTTCGGCCGCGGCTTGCTGATGGCGGTCGCGCTGATCGGCTCGGTCGCGGTCGTCTTCGTTCTCATCGTTCTCGCGAACGCCCTGACCCGGCGCCTCTCCAAGCTCACGCACGCCTCCGAGCGGCTCGCGTCGGGCGATCTCGACGTGGCGGCGACGCTGCCGCCCGCGAGCAAGGACGAGCTCGGCGTGCTCGCGTCGTCGTTTCGCGCGATGGTGCGGCACCAGCAGCGGATGGCGGACGTCGCGGAAGCGATCGCGGGCGGCGACCTGTCGCAAACGCCGGCGCCGTACGGCGACGCCGACCGGCTCGGACACGCGTTCAAGAACATGGTCGTGAACATGCGCGAGCTGGTCGTTCGCGTCACCGCGACGTCCGCGCAACTGTCCAACACCAGCGAGATCGTCGCCCGCGCGTCGACCGAGTCCAGCGTCGCCGTGGAGCACATCTCGCGGTCGATCGACTCGCTCGTTTCCAACACCAAAGAGCAGAGCGCGCGTTTGTCGGAAACCGGAACGGGCACGATGGAGGTCGCGTCCGCGGCGACGCAGATCGCGCAAGGCGCCAGCGATCAGGCGTCGTCGGTTCAGGCCGCGGCGGGATCGGTACACGGGCTCAACGATGAGATCGTCGCCCTCGCGTCCGTCGGTGAAGCGCTTGCGAACGCTGCGCGCAGCGCCGCCGCGCAGGCGAGCAACGGCACCGAGGCGACGTCCAGCACGGCCGCCGCGATGCAGCAGCTCCGCGACGCGTCGCGTTTGGCGCTCGACTCCATGACGCTGCTCGACGAGCAGTCGGCGCAGGTCGGCGAGATCGTCAACGCGATCGAGGACATCGCGGATCAGACGAACCTGCTCGCGCTCAACGCCGCGATCGAAGCCGCGCGCGCCGGCGACCACGGCCGCGGTTTCGCGGTCGTCGCGGACGAGATTCGCAAGCTCGCCGAACGTTCCGCGTCGGCCACGCGCGAGATCTCCGGAATCCTCTCCTCGATTCGCGGCCAGGCGGTGGACGCGAATCGGACGATGCGTTCTTCCGCCTCGGCGCTCGAGACGGGACTCGCTCTTTCGGAGCGGGTCAGCGCGGCATTCGCGCGCGTCACCGAAGCGATCGAACAGACGACGCAGATCGCAGAAGAGGTCGCGCGGCGAAGCGACTCCATGCGCGGCGCGAGCGATCAGCTGGCGTCGAACGTCGGCGCCGTGTCCGCGGTCATCGACGAGAACGCCACCGCGGCGCGCCAGCTCGACGTGACCACCAGCGCCATCTCGGGCAGCATCTCGGTGCTCATCGACGTGTCCTTGCGGCAATCGGACGCGACGGATCAGCTGTCGACGTCGGCCGTGGAGTTCGCCGCGCAGATTCGCCACTTGGATGCGAGCGCGGCGCTGCTGCGCGATCAGTCCGTCAATCTGTCGGAATACGCCGCGACGTTCGTGGTCGACGCGCGCCCCGCGGTTGCGGCGCCCCGCGCCGCCGGCGCCCGCACCGCCGTCGAAGCAGCCGCACCGCTCGCGTCGGCGCGAGCCTAGAGCGCGCCGTGCTTCGCTGCGCTCTCGGCCGCATGAGCTTCATGACGGCCATGTTCATCGCGGCCGCGTCCACGTGCGCGTTCGCTGACGATCCCGCTCCGGCGCCTTCGGCATCACCGCAGAGCACGGCCGCCGCCGCGCCGCCGCAGCCCGCGGCTGCGTCGCAGCACAGCCGTTTGCGCATCGCGCTTGCGAGTTCGGTGTCGTACGTCAACCAGCAGTTCGTCGGGCCCGGCACGCTGCCGCCCGAGGCGGGCGCCTTTGCGGCGGGCCAGCCGATCGCGCCCGGCACGCCGTACGACATGTGGACGTCTTCCCCCAACGTGAACGGGTACGGCGTGAACCACTCGCTCCTCCTGATGCCGGCGTACGCGCTGTCGCCGCAATACGATCTCCGCGCCACGCTCGGGTACGGGTCGATCAGCGGCAACGCGAACGTGGCGGCGTACTGGGGCGATCAAGCGTATGCCGCATTGAATCCGCATCTCGGATTTCATGCTGCGGCGATCGCGTTTCCGACCGGCAATCATGGGGATCCGATCGCGAGCACGGCCGGCGGCGTGGTTTCCTTCGCGCTCGCGCGCCACGACGGGCGCTTCGTCGCGCGCGCGGGCTGGTTCGACGTGTCGCAAGGCGAGTCGTTTGTCGTGAATCAGCCGGCGCAAACCAACACGCCCATGTTGTTCACCGAGCCGTTGCCCGAAGGGATCGGCGACGCGCCCGAGACGCTGCCGCTGCTGGTGAACGCGCGCACGCGCCTTCCGCTGCGCGGTCTCGACATCGTCGCGAAGCCGCGTGAGGGAACCGGCATCGAGCTGATCGATGCGGAGCTTCCCGAACCGCCTGGTACGCACGCGCGTCTGCAGAGCGTCTCGCTGGACGTCGCGCGTCCCGGCCGGGTGTCGTTCGGCGCGCAACTCGCGCGCGTCGTCACGGGCGGCGCGCCCATCGGAACATCCGTGCTGTTTGGATCGGACGCGACGGTGATGCCGACCGACCAGGGTCCGCTGCCGACGTCGTCGCTTCGGGCGCAGAAGATGACCGTCGGAGGCGTGCGCGCGGATCTTCCGATCGATGCGCACGCGAGTGCTCAAGTGCGTCTCGGAATGTCGTGCTATGCGGCTGAAGGCACGGGCCGCGCGCAGCGCGGCTGCGCCGGCGGCCGGTACGCGTCCGCGCGGCTGCAGCGCACGACGGATGCGTTCTCGATCGCGCTCGACGCGATGCACATGGACGCGACGTACGCGCCCGCGATCCTGCCGTACGGCATGCCCGAGAACCTGTGGGGCCCTGCGTATGCGTGGCCCGGCACGTGGATCTAAGGCGCGTACCAGCTCGTGGACGATGCGAGCATGGGACCGAACCGCGAAGGAATGCGGCTCACGACGCGCGCCGTCGCAGGCGCCGTGGAGGCGCGGCTGGCGTACGGCGTCTACCGCCAGATTCGGCCGTACGACGCGACCACGGCCTACGAGCCCGGTTTCGTGGAAGCGTATTACATGCCGCAGCTCGATGCGCCCGGAACGCGCGGTGCGCAGCGCCATCTTGCGGCCGCGCTGATCGCGCATCCGCGGTTCGCGGACGTCCAGCTCGACCTCGCGGACGTCACGCTGCGCAGAAGCGCGTCGCCGGGCCACCCGCGCGAAGCGGTCGCGGTCGAGAATCTCGGCGCGACGGTGGCGTTGTCGCGCCGCCTCGGTTCGCGGTTCATCGGCTCGCTGGGCGCAGGGCGCAATGCGATCTTCGGAGCGTTCGATGCGGGCGACGCGAGCAACGTCGATCTCACCGAGCGCGTCGTGTTCGGCGGGCTGCAATGGAAGCAGAGCGGCTGGGCGAGCTACGCGGTGCAGTACCGGATCTATGCGGTCAACGGCATGCCGACGCGGTTCGGCGGTGCGTGGGTGTCGCCCGCATACCACGGCTCGCAACTGATGGTGGAGCAGCGCGTCCGCATTTGACCCGCCGTGCGCTTCACATCGCCGGCGGTGTCGGTCAGCCGCGCTGCTTCGCCGCGTATGCCGACTGGACGGTGTTGATGCGGCGGACGTCCGGCATCGGCTCGATCGCCATCACGTCGATCGGGTCGCGTTTGCCGCGCACGGCTTGCGCGCCGAGCGGGCGCACGATGTAGCGCGACGTGTCGCGCGCGAGCTGCATCACGTCTTCCGTCGCGACGACCGGCACGCGCAGGCGCTTCGAGAGGCCTTCCACGCGCTTCGCGGTGTTCACCGTGTCGGACACGACCGTCGTGTCGATGTGGCGCGCGTCGCCGACCGTGCCGAACGTCACCGGACCCGTGTGCAGGCCGACGCCGATCTCGATCGGCGGGCCGATGCCCTCGCGGTTGAGGTCGCGCACGGCCGCCTGCAGCGCCATGGCGGCGTCGAGCGCGTCTTCCACGCAGCGCGGGAACAGCGCCATGTAGCCGTCGCCCAGATACTTGTCGATGCTGCCGCGGTGCTCGCGCACGACGCGCGCCGAGCGCGCGAAGAAGTCCGCGATCAGAACGAAGGCGTCTTCGGACGTCAGCTCCTCGGTGAGCGCGGTGGAGTCGCGGATGTCGGCGAAGAGAACCGTCATGCGCTCGGTCGCACGGTCGCCGATCATGACGTCGGCGAGCGAGTTGCGGCCGAGGCGGTCCACCAGCGTGCGCGGCAGGAAGCGGCCCTTGGCCTCGCTTTCGCGCTCGAACGTCGCGAACAGGCGGGCCGGAGCGTCGCGGGTCGCCGAGACGACGGCTTGGACGTAGCGCGCGACCGCCGCCAAACCCAGCACGAGCGCGACCCCGCCGAGGATCCCGTCGTCACCGCCCAAGACCATCGCCACGGCGGCGAACGCCGCGGCGGCGGCTGCTTCGAGCGCTTCGCGCCGGCGCCGGAGCGCGTGGCCGCTTCCCGCTGCGATGACGGCCAGCGCACCCAGCGCACCCGCTGCCGCAGCCGTGACGGACATCATAGTTGCAGCATGCGCGTATTGGGGCCGGTTCGTCCAGCATCGACCGCCGAACCGGGCTGGCGAACGAGGGCGACGAGCGGTCGGGGCGAGGACACCCGGCGCGGTACACCGTACCCGAAGTCGATGGCCTCGGCTCCTTCGATCGGCACCCAGCTCGTGATGCGTCTGGAGACGCCGAACACCTCCGGTTCGTTCGGCGTCCTCGCATCCGCGATCGGCGACGCCGGCGGAATGGTCGGGGCGGTCGACACGCGCACCGTCGGCAAGACGACGATCGTCCGCGACGTCACGGTCAACGTCCCCAGCGAGCTCGTCGGCGACCAGGTGCGCCAGGCGATCGAGGCGCTCGACGGCGTGCGCATCCTCAACGTGTCCGACTCGACGTTCCTGGCGCACCTCGGCGGCAAGATTCGCACCGGCATCACGCGCCCGGTGAAGACGCGCCAGGATCTGTCCACGGTCTACACGCCCGGCGTCGCGCGCGTGTCGAGCGCGATCGCGAAGGATCCCACCAAAGCGTACGCGCTCACGATCAAGCGGAACACGGTGTGCGTGCTCACCGACGGCACGGCGGTGCTCGGGCTCGGCGACATCGGCCCGTTCGGCGCGGCGCCGGTGATGGAGGGCAAGTGCATGCTCTTCAAACAGTTCGCCGACATCGATGCGTTCCCGATCTGCTTGGATACCAAGGACGTCGACGAGATCGTGCGCACGGCGAAGCTGATCGCCCCGATCTTCGGCGGCATCAACCTCGAGGACATCAGCGCGCCGCGCTGCTTCGAGGTGGAGCGCCGGCTCGTCGAGGAGCTGGACATTCCGGTGATGCACGACGACCAACACGGCACCGCGGTCGTGATCCTCGCGGCGCTGATGAACGCCGCCGCGGTCGTCGGCAAGAACATCGAAGATCTCATCATCGTGCTCACCGGCAGCGGTGCGGCCGGAACGGCGACGATCAAGATGCTGCTCGCCGCCGGCGTGCGCGACGTCATCGCGGTGGACCGCGACGGCGCGCTGAGCCGCGACGAGCACTATTCGAACTCGCACTGGACGTGGCTCGCGGAGCACACCAACCGCGAGAACCGCCGCGGAACGCTGCAGCAAGTGATCGCGGGCGCCGACGTGTTCATCGGCGTCAGCGCGCCCGGCATCTTGCAGCCCGAATGGATCGGCACGATGGCGCGCGATCCGATCGTGTTCGCGATGGCGAACCCCACGCCGGAGGTGATGCCCGACGCCGCCGCGCCGTACGCGGCCGTCGTCGGAACGGGCCGCAGCGACTTTCCGAACCAGATCAACAACCTGCTGTCGTTTCCCGGCATCTTTCGCGGCGCGCTCGACTGCCGCGCGCGCAGGATCACCGAGGGGATGAAGCTGGCGGCGGCGCGCGCGATCGCGGGCATCGTCGGTGAGGAGCGCAGCGCGGAGTACATCATTCCGAGCGTGTTCGACACCAAGGTGGTCGACGCGGTCGCGAAGGCCGTGCAGCAGGCCGCGATCGACGAAGGCGTCGCGCGGCGCGAGCTGCTCATACCAGACGACGAGGCGGCGCAAGAGCCCGCGGGAGTGCGTTAGTGTCCGACCGCATCCTCATCATCGAGGACGACGCCGACGTCGCGACGTTCGAGAAGATGATTCTCGAGCGCAGCGGGTACGAGGTTCGCGTCGCCAGCACCGGCTCCGCGGGTCTCGAAGCCGAACCGGCGTTCAAACCCGCGATCGTGCTGCTCGACGTCGAGCTCCCGGACATCTCGGGGCTCGACGTTTGCACGTCGCTCGCCAACTCGTCCGACGCCTTCATCCTGATGGTGAGCGCGCACTCCAGCGAGAACGACGTGCTCAAGGGACTCGGTCTCGGTGCGGACGACTACATCCGCAAGCCGTTCTCGGGCAACGAGCTCGTCGCGCGCGTGCAGTCGTTTCTGCGGCGGCGCGAACGCTCGCGCAAGACGGATCAGGAAGGCCGCCTGCAAGTCGGCGGCGCGACGCTGGTGCGCGACTTCCACACGCTCGAGAACAACGGCAAGAGCGTCACGCTCACCGCGCTCGAGTTCCGCCTCTTGTGGTATCTGGCGGAGAACGTCGGCAAGCTGCTCACGCGCGCGCAGATTCTCGAGCGCGTGTGGAACGACGTCTCCGGCGTTCCGACGCGCGTCGTGGACGTGCACGTCGCGGCGCTGCGCAAGAAGCTCAACGAAGTGAGCGCGACGCTCGCGATCTCGTCCGTCCGCGGCATCGGGTATAGATTGGACGAACGTTAAGCAATCATGGTGATGGACCGAGCGCAGGAGCATCGCGCGATGAGACGATGTTCTTTGCGAGGTCTACGTGGGGGCCCCACGCATGGCGTGGGGGGCGCGGAGCCTGGGGCGAAGCGCCGTCAAACCGGATGACGCCGGCGATCGCGCTCGACTCGCGCGATCCCCGGCCGCTCTACGTTCAGATCGCGGATGCGCTCGCGACCGCGATCGAGTCCGGCGAGCTCGCGCCCGAGCAGCGGCTGCCGCCGATCCGGTCGCTCGCGGGCGAGCTCGACGTCGCGCTCGTCACCGTGTCGCAGGCGTACGAGTCGCTCGCGGCGCGCGGGCGGGTCGTGTCGCGCGTCGGGCGCGGCACGTTCGTCGCGCCGAAGCCCGTCCCTCACGAGGCGGCGTTCGCGCGCACCTGGGAACCGTCGCTGCTGTCGCGCGGCGAGCGGATGGAGGGCGTGCTGGACCGGCTTGCGCAGGCCACCGCGCCGGGCGTCATCTCGCTGGCGCGCGCGAACCCCGCGCCCGAGACGTTTCCGATGGCGGAGTTCGGCCGCGCGATGCAGCGCACGTTCGCCGACGATCCGCCCGAAGCGATGCAGTACCGCGCGAACACCGGTGATCTCGACTTGTGCGCGACGCTGGCCGAGTCGCTCGGCGCGCGCGGCTGCGACGCGAGCGCGGACGAGATCATCGTGACGTCCGGCGCGCAGCAGGCTGCCGATTTGATCGCGTCCGTGCTGCTGTCGGACCGCTCGGTGGTCGCGTCGGAGTCGCCGACGTACCCCGGGACGCTCGGCGTGTTCGACGCGCGCGGCGCAAGCTATGTCGAAGTGCGCAGCGACGCGGACGGCGTGCGCATCGACGACGTCGAGCGCGTGTTCGCCGAATACCGGCCGCGGTTGTTCTCGATCTGTCCGATCGCCGAGAACCCGACCGGCGTGGTGCTGCCGGCGCGCCGCGGAAAGGCGATCGTGGAGCTCGCGCGCCGCTATGACGTCGTGGTGCTGGAAGATCAGACCGGCTGGACGTTCGCGTACGACGCGCCCGCGCCGCCGCCGCTCGCCGCATACGACACCGACGGCCGCGTCGTGATGATGGAGTCGCTGTCGAAGTCGATTTTTCCGGCGCTGCGCATCGGGTACTTGCGCGTGAAGGGCGCGCTGCGCTTGAACATCGAGGCGGCGAAAGTGCGCACCGACTCGTTCACCTCGACGCTCACGCAGCGCGCGCTGTGGCGCTTCCTGCGCACGCCGGCGTACCCGCGCCATCTCAAGGCGGCGCGCGCGCTCTATCGCGGCCGGCGCGATCTGTTCGTCGACGCGCTGGCGCGCGCGCTGCCGTGGGCCGACGTCCGGCCGCCGCAAGCCGGAACGAACGTCTGGCTGCGGCTGCCTGCGCGGCTGTCGACGCAGGCGGCGTTCGATCTGTGCGCTCGCGAAGGCGTGCTCGTCATGCCGGCCGATCCGTTCTATCCGATCCGCACCGGGCCGCCCGCCCTGCGCCTGTCGTTCGGCGACCTGAACGACGCCGCGCTGCTCGAGGCGGCGGCGCGCCTGGGCCGCGCTCTATCGAGTGAGCGATAAAACGAGAGAACTTGGATACGAGCGCGAGTCGCGCTTAAGTTCGTCGCACAACTTCGGTCGCCGTCGCGGCGCAGAACGCGAGACCATGCGAGCGTCAGGAAATGACGAGGACGCGATCCGTTCGAATCAGAAACAGCTAGAAGCAACACCCCGCAGAGGACGTCCAGGATATGTCAGAGGCAGGCCACGACGGCTCGGAACACGTTCTTCCGCCGCTTCGTTCAGTTGGTAAACCCGTTGACGAAGTCGATGTCGTACTAAACACGCGTTTCTTCGAACTCTTCAGCCGAAACCTATATCGGTCTCCCAATAAAGCGTTTGAGGAACTAGTCTCAAACTCATGGGATGCGGGCGCGGCTTCAGTTTATATTGGTATTCCACAGGGGCTTAAGAAGCTTGACGCGACCGTCTGGATTCTTGATAACGGGGAATCGATGGACGCTGCCGGCCTGAAACAGCTTTGGCGAATCGCGGACTCAAGGAAAGCGCGTCTGGGCAAGCGGCACGGTCGAGAACCGATAGGGAAATTTGGCATCGGCAAACTTGCAACATACCTACTTGCGGCGCGGTTGACATACGTATGCAAGGCAGCTGATGGCAAGATCCGACTCGTGGAAATGGATTATTCAGAGATTGAGAAGCGGACAGACGCCCCAGACGGCACTGCTGGCGGCGACCTACTACTTGGCGGAAAGTCTGGTGTGAAGCTACCGCTAAATGAACTGAGTGAAGCGGAATTTGAGGAACTACTACAATTGCTACCAGATGGTATGCGAATCCGTACACTCATAAAGGCGGGCGTGCCGAAGCCAACTCTAGTAGGAGCGCCCGACGACGAATTTCGCCATCCAGACGAAACAACAGAAGAGGTCCACAACACCTGGACCTTGGCAGTAATGACTGACCTCAAAACACTGGGTCGCGGGATGCAGTTGGGCTGGATTCGTTATATGCTTAGGGCAGCATTGCCACTCGGGAGAACGATGGCAATATCCCTCAACGACGAAACGCTCACCTCAACGAAGCTGGCCCTTCCCGTCGAAAAGGAGTTGGCGCTCGATAAGGGTCTTGGTTTTTGGGAATTTGAACATCGGGACCCTGAAGACCCGACAACGAAGAAAACGTTCACGATTACGCCGCACAGCACACCGTATCCGCACGTCACTATTGATGGCTTCGAAGGACGTATCACCGGCACCATCAAGCGCTACGTCTCAAGCATAAGCGGAAAAAAGTCAGATGAGCTCGAGCGCTCGAATGGTTATTTTATTAACGTTCTCGGACGCGTTGTCAATGCTGAAGATCCGTATTTCGGATTGGAAAACCTAAACCATTCCGTCTGGTCTCAATTTAGAATGTGCGTTCGCGCGGATGGCCTGAACCCGCTAATCGGGATTAATCGCGAGCAGCTTAATGACGATGAGAGGCTGCGTGTTTT
>JAXDMB010000284.1:0-11722 GCA_034666325.1 Vulcanimicrobiota bacterium | reverse complement strand
TGCGGTCCACGGTGCCGGCGCGCAGCTGCTCGTAGATCGTGTGCGCGAACGCACCGACCTTGGGGTCCTCCGCGGCGACGACGAGCGCAGGCGCCGCGGCGGGCGACGCGCTCGCTGCGGGGCTCGGCGATACGGGCGGCGGACTCGGATCCGCGAACGCGGGGGCGCTCTGCACGCTGACGTACACAGCTGCGAAACTCGCGATCGCGGCTCGCCGGAAATGTTCGATTGCGCTCACGGACGTTTTCCTTTCGTCGTCACCCGGTCGGCGTTCGTCCGAGCGCGTACACTCGGTGCGTGGTTGTCATTGTACAGAGATTCGCGGCCGCGTCAACGTGGATCGACGGCCCTTGACACGGAAACGCGCGCCGCATATAACCTAAGAAACTCGACCGGTCCGCGGGACGTTTCGATCGTCTCCGGTTCGTTCGTACCGCTTTTCCGAGAGGGTGAGGGAAGCCGTTCTGACGGTAATCATGTTCGGGACGAGACGCCGCGCACGACGCGCGTTTACCGAAGCGAGAACGTAGCTGCGTGCTGCGGTTCTCCGGTGTATCGGTCGCCTACGGCCGAAAGCTCGCGCTCGAGGGCGTCGACCTCGACCTGGGACGCGGTCTGCACGTGGTGCTCGGACCGAACGGCGCCGGGAAGACGACGCTCTTTCGCGTCGGCGCGGGAATTCTCACACCGACGCGTGGTTACGTGTCGGTGCGCGGCACGCCGATCGCGGCCGACGTGCGCGCCAAGTCGGTGCTGGGCTACGTGTCGCACCGCTCCGGGCTGCAGCCGCGGCTCACCGTGCGCGACAACCTCGAGTTCTGGTCGCGCGTGCTCGGGCAGTCGCCGTCCGCGCGGCACGATGCGCTCGACCGCGTGCGCCGCCAGCTCGACCTCGACGACCTCTTGCCGTCGCGCTTCGGCACGCTGAGCCGCGGACAGCAACAGCGCGTCTCGCTCGCGCGCGCGCTGATGAGCGATCCGGAGCTGCTGTTCTTGGACGAGCCGACGACCGGCCTCGATCCCGTCGCAGCCAAGAAGCTGCGCCGCCAGCTGATGGACTTCGTCGCCGACGGCAAGACGATCGTGTACACGACGCACAACCTCTACGAAGCCGAGGAGCTCGCGACCGACGTGATCCTGCTCAAAGACGGGCGCGTTCTCGCGCAGGGCACGCTGGACGAGATCGCGGCGTCGTTCCGCGCGCGCGACCGCCATGCGTTCGTGCTCGAAGGCGAGCCGCTCGACGTGTTCCAGCGCTTGGGGCTGTCGGCGTCCTTCGACGACCGCGCGTGGCTGGTCGACGACTTGCGCGGGCTGGAGACGTCGCGCATCGTCGCGGCGCTCGTCGGTGAAGGCATCCGCGTCAAAGAGGTGCGCGGCGTCGGGCATTCGCTCGAAGCGATCTACGAGGAGCTCGAGCGATGAGCGCGCTGCGCCTCGGCGCGATCCTGCAGCTCACCGGAGCGCTCGCGTTCCGCGGCTTCCGCGAGCAAGGGCGCTGGATCATCTTGAACCCGCTGCTGCTCGCGGTGTTTTTCGTGTTTCTGATCGCGGCGGCGCTTTACTTTCCGAACGTGCTGACCGGCCCCACGCGGCACGCGATCGAGGTCGGTGCGACGCGCTATGGCACGGGCAATCACGAGACCGCGATCGCGCTCTCGATCATCCTCAACCAGGCGCCGTACTTCGTGGCGCTCGTCGGCGCGCTCGTCGGCTCGACGCTCGCGCAGAACCTGGTGGGCCAGGAGTCGACACGCGGCGGGATCGAGCTGCTGCTCAGCGGGCCGTACCGGCTGGCGGAAGTGCTCTCGGCGCTGCTGCTCGTGTCGTTCGTGCTGACCGCCATCAACTGGCTGGGGCTGTCGCTGGTCAGCGTGATCGGATCGGCCGCGTTGCTCGCGGCGATGCACACGGTGCTGCCGGCCGGCGCTCCGAAGCTCGCGCTGCTGCTGCTGTTCCCGTTGCCGCTCGCGTACCTGTCGAACCTGATCGGCGTGATCCTCTCGATCCTGTTCCCGCAGGCCGCGCAGATCCGCACCGGCGGCTTCAACCTCTTTCAGCTGCTCGCGATAGCGCCGGCGCTCGTCGTCATGCTGATCGCGAACTTCTGGCCTTCGCTCAGCCCGTTCGCCGTCGTCGCCGGTGCGATGGCGGCGGGAGTCGTGGGCTCCGCGCTCGCCATGGCGGTCGTGGGCCGCATTTTCAACCCGTCCTCTCTGCTGGCGAGCTGAGAGCCGTGGCGCTGAACATGCCGCATCAGCTGCCGGGCGCGCGCGACGAGACGCCGGGCAGCATCCTGGACGCCGTGCTGCCCGGCGAGCTGCGCGCGTGCGTGCAGTTCCACCGGCGTGTGAAGGCGGCGCTCGACTTCGGCATGCGCGACCCGTCGCGCAGCGTCACGCTGGGCGCGGTCGCCGACCACGTCGGCATGGAAAAGACGGCGTTCTGCCGCTACTTCAAGCACAAGGTGGGCAAGCCGTACGTCGGCGTCATTCGGGCGCTGCGCGTGCGCTACGCCGCGGACCTGTTGTGCACCAGCGACTACTCCATCACCGAGGTGACGGCGCTGGCCGGTTTCGAGAACCGCGCCACGTTCGCGCGCACCTTCCGCTCGCACTACGGCGTCACGCCGTCCGAATACCGCTTTCGCAACATCCCCGTCCTCGACGCGCGCTGAGCGCACGCCACGACGAAAGGCCGCAATGTCCGCTGCAGCCCCGCGAATGATGCTCGTGTCGATGCCTTGGGCAGTGATCTATCTGCCGTCCATCCAGCTCGGCACGCTGGAGTCCGTCCTGCACGGCGCCGGCGTCACGACGACGTCACGGTCGTACTATCTCGACTTCGTCGAAGCGACGGTCGACGCGACCGCCGGCGCGGCCCGCATCACGGTCGACGACCACATCGCGATCACGGAGTCGTCGTGGCTCACCGGGATGGGCGACTGGATCTTCTGCGTGCCGCCGCTGCGGGATCCCAGCGCCGCCGACACGGAAGCGTACGAAGCGCACCTCACGGAGAAAAAGGTCGACCAGCGCCTGATCGGCGTCGCGCGCGAAATGCGCCGCGCCGTACCCGCGTTCATCGAGCGCTGCGTCGCCGACGTGCTCGCGTGGGAGCCGGCGATCGTCGGCTTCACGTCCACGTTCAGCCAGAACGTCGCTTCGCTCGTTCTCGCACAGGCGCTCAAGGCGCGCCGCCCCGACATCACGATCGTGTTCGGCGGCGCGAACTGCGACGACAGCATGGGCCTGGAGCTGATCGCGTCGTTCCCGTTCGTCGATTACGTCGTGCGCGGCGAGGCCGAGTACGCGCTGCCGGCGCTCGTGCGCGAGATCGGGGACGGCGTCGCGCAGCCGTCCACCGGCGGTGTGTGCTACCGCGGGCCGGACGGCGCGATCGTAGCCAACGGTGCGGGCGAAGCGGTGCGCATGGACGACGTCCCGCTACCGGTGTACGAAGAGTACTTCACGCGCCTGGCGGCGTCCCGGGTGCGCGGGGATCTCAACCCGCTCGTCACGATCCCGGTGGAAACCGCGCGCGGCTGCTGGTGGGGCGCCAAGCACCACTGCACCTTCTGCGGGCTGAACGGCTCGAACATGTCGTTCCGCAGCAAGAACCCGCACCAGGCGGCGAACGAGTTCGCGACGCTCAGCGAGCGCCACCAGTACACGACGTTCCAGACCGTGGACAACATCCTCGACCTGTCGTACTTCAAGACGCTGCTGCCGGCGCTGGCGCAAGCGCGCGAGCAAGGCGACGACTACCGTATCTTCTACGAGACGAAAGCCAACCTCCGCAAGGAGCACCTCAAGGGGCTCGCGGACGCGGGAATCTATTGGATCCAGCCCGGCATCGAGAGCCTCAGCTCGCACGTGCTCGCGCTGATGAACAAGGGCTCCACCGCGCTGCAGAACATCCGGCTGCTCAAGTGGTCGCGTGAGTACAAGCTCGCGGTGTCGTGGAATCTGCTGTACGGATTCCCCGGCGAGACGCCGGAGGATTACGACGCGATCTTCGACCTGATCCCGTCGCTCACGCACCTCGAGCCGCCCGGGATGTTCCGCCTGCTGCTCGAGCGCTTCAGCCCGTACTTCACCGCGCCCGAGCGATACGGCATCGACGTGCTCGGCCCAAGCCAATGGTACCGCCACGTGTACGGCCTGCCGGCGGAATCGCTGATGCGGCTCGCGTACGACTTCGAATACGACGTTCCGTCGCTGGCGGGCCGCTCGTATCCGAACGTGCAGCAGCGGCTGCAGACGATGTGGCCGAAGGGCTCGGGCGGCGGTACGTTCCGCTACGCGCGCGGGCCGGGCTTCATCAAGCTGCGCGACCGCCGGACCGGAACTCCGGCGCGCGACGTGACGTTGCGCGGCGCGTCGGCGGCCGTGTATCTCGCCGCCGACGCGGGCGCGACCGTCGCCGAGCTCGTCGCGAGCGCACGGCGCGACGCGGACCCGCACGTGTCCGCGGCCGAGATCGAAGAACTGCTGCACGACTTGGTCGCGCGGCGCTACATGTACGAAGAAGGCGGAAAGTACCTCGCGCTCGCCGTCGCCGACCGGCCCGTGCTGGCGTACCAGCCGTCCGCGTCGGCGCACCTGCGCACGGAGGCCGCGCTCGCGACCTGAGAGCTAGCGTGGCGCGCGGCGCAACTCGCCGTCGAGCAGCGCCGCCGCGCAGTAGCTCACGCGCAGCTCGTGCGCCGCGCTCACGATGCCGGCACGGTTGCAGTGCATGTGCAGCAGCGCGCGCGTCACACGCGCGCGGTCGTGCTCGGGCACGGCCGCGTGATATTCGCGCACGCGCGCCGCGAGCTCGGCGTAACGCGCGCCGTCGCCGCCGAGCCGTTCGCGCGCCGCTTTGATCGCGCTCCATTCGTGCGCGTCGAGGCGCGGCCGCCGCCCGAACGCGCTCTTCGACCACGCGACGGCGCCCGCGAGGCCGCCGCACAGGCACAGCATCGTGCGCGCGACGTCGAGCACGAGCTCGGTGAGCGGCTGCGCCGCGGTGCGGTGCTCGCGCAGCGCGCCGAGCACCAGCGCGGTATCGGCGGTAAAGACGCGCTCGGCGAGCTCGATCGCGGCCGTGCCGCCGTAGCGCTCCACCTCGCGGTCGTACGTGCCGAGCTCGAAGCGCTCGATCGCGCCCGCGCGCACCCAGCCGTTCCCGCGCGCGACGACCGCGCTCCACAACGCTGCCGCCGTCCCGGCCGACGCTGCGCGCACGCGCAGGCGCACGTGCGGGTCGGGGTCGCGGTAGCGCACGAAGTGCGCGTCCTCGTATGCCGCGCCGAGCTCGCGCAGCAGCGCGCCGATCTCGCGCTCGATGAAGTACCCGGCGCGCTCGAACGGCAGATAACAGCGCGCGTAGATCCATTGCGTGCCGGGCGCGAACTGCGTGCCGAACGCCGGCGTGACGCGCGCGGCGCCGATGCGCGGCGCCGGCGGTGCGGCCGTCATCGCAGCGGGGACGTGCAGCGCGAGCGCGACCTCGGCGACGTGGCGGCCGCCGGGACCGTCCACCGTGACATCGGACAAGTCGGGCAACGGCTCGTGCAGCTCGACGCTTCGCGTGCCCGCGCGCGCCGCGAACCCGGCGATCTGCGCGACGCACGCGGCGTGGTTCAAATCCAGCAGCGCACGGTTGTCGAGCTGCACCAGATACACGCGCCGCGGCACGTGCCAGAGCGCGCGCCATGCGATTCCGGCCGGGCCGGCGAAGTCGCGCGCGACGTCGGCGGGGACGCGCCAGGTGGCCGGCGCGACGACCGCGCCGGCCACCGTGACGCGCGGCTTGAACGGGAGCTTCACCGCGGCGGCGCCCCACGTGAAGGCGACGTACGGCAGATCGCTCTGCGCGATCGTCGCGAGAAACGTGCCGAGCCGCGAGTTCCCGGTCTGCCGTGCGAGATGGCTTTGGTGCACGCGCACGATCGCGCCATGGCGTTCCGATCGCACGTAAAGACGTCCGCCGGCCAAGCCGACGACCAGATCGTCCGGCGTCAGCGCGCGCTCCGGATCGCCGGCGGGCCACAGCCCGTCGACGAGCTCGTACGCGAACGGGTTGTCGCGCGTCATCACGTTGATCGAGCGCCGCATCCGCGGCAGCGACGACAGCTCCGCGTCGATGCAGCCGGGCGCCGGGCGCACGCCGCGGCGCAGCACGTCGCCGACGTCCTCACCGAGCAGGTCGGCGAAACGCGTGAGGGAGCGGCCCGCACCGGCGTGAAAGCCGCTCCACAAGCCGGGGACGAGCGACGCGCCGTCGCCGCGGAGCACGTGCGCGAGCGTCTCGTAGCTGTCGGCGTATGCGATGCCGTCGTGCGGCGCGGCGAGCCGCGGCAGCAGCGCGTCCAGCGCGACGACGCGTTCGCCCCGCGCCGCTGCGGTCGAGGCCAGCGCCAGCAGCTCTTCTTGGACGTCGTCGGCGAGGCGCTGAGCCGGCAGCTTCGCGATCGCCGTCTCGAAGTCGAAGCTCTGGCGCGCTTCGAGCAAACGGAGCAGCGGGACCTCGCGCCCTTCGTTGTACTTCTCCGCGAAGAGCTCGGCGAGGCGGCGCGCGTGCGGGTTGGGCGGCGTCATGCGAGCGAGCGCGCGGAACGCGTCCGCAACCGTGTTCGCGAACGCTACGGGCACGGTGCCGCCGACGTCGCGCGTCGCGTCGATCTGGTAGAACTGCTTGGTGTTCGCGAACGCCGCCGCTTCCGGCGCGAGCGCGGCCAACCGCTCCGCGCGCTCGGCGAACGGCGCGTCGTCCACGGCTGCCAGCGCGGCGCGCACGCCGTCGAGCCGCCGCCCGGCATCCGCGTCGACGCGGCGCACGGACTCCGCGAGCGCGGCGACTTGCTCGCGGACGAGCGGCACGCGCAGCTCGGTCACGAGCACGCCGAGCTCGACGAGCTTCGCGACGAGCTCGAGCGCCGCGGCCTCGGGCACGTCCAGCAGCGATCCGATGCGCCGCGCGAGCGCGCGACCGGTGACCGGCGCGCGCGCGTGCTCCAGCGCGGCGCGCACCGCCGGCGTGAAGTTCAGCGCGGTCGGGGGCGGCGCGACCGCGGCCCGGTCGTCCTCACCGCGCATCTCGGTGCGCGCCGCGTCGAGCACTTCGAGCCGCTCGCCGATCACGAACGCGTTGCCGGCCGCGCGCAGCAGAAGCGCGGCGACCGCGTCCGGGCGGCGCTCGTGCGCCGCCGCCGCTTCGTACACCCAGTCGGCGTCGGCGCGCGTGCGGGTGCGGATCTCCGCCGCGACCGTCAGCGGCTCACCGCCGTCGCCCAAGCGCGCAAGGCTGACGGTCGCGCATGCGGCCAGCGGTGTCGCGCGCATCGCACAGCGCGCGAGGTACGTCAGCGCGGAACCGGCGCAGCGCCGGTGATCGCCGTTTGGATCCCCCAGCCAGCGGTCGATGCCGCCGCCGAGCGAGCTCGACGCGAGCTTGAGGACGTGATAGACGTCGCCGCGCTGCGCGAGCAGCTCGAACAGCGCGAGCTCGAGGTCGGGCTGCGCGAACAGCGCCGCGAGCATGCTCGCGGGCAGTGCCGGGACGCGCACGCCGGCCACCGGGTCGAGCGCGAGGCCGTCTCGATCCGGCGCGGCGGCGGGCGCGTCCGCGATCACGCGATGACGGCGGTGCGGGCGTCGTCCTCGCCGGCGCCGTTCACGGCGCCGTGCGTCGTCTCGACGATGCGGCGAATCACGCCGTCGTACGAGACGATCGGGCGCGTCGACACGGCGAGCGCGAGATACGTGCCGCCTTCGCGGTAGAGCAGCCGCGACGCGGTGAGCCGTTCCAGGAAGTCGAGCAGCTCGTCCTCGCTCGCGAGCGGGTTGCCCGACGCAGCACGGTGCAGCGGCAATAGCTGCTGCACCGTCGCGCCGGCGTCGCAGGCGAGATACAGCGCCGCGGCGGCGCCGGTGAACGTGTAGTCCTGCTGCGTGCAGCCCGGCCGGCGGTCGCGCAGGATGATGAAATCCGCGCCGCGCTCGAGCGTCAGGGTGACGCGCTGGTGGCTGTGGACCTTGCGCCACGTGACGATCGCGTTGCGCAGGTCTTCGAAGAGCCCGCTCTGCGACGAGTCCAGGAACTCGTGCGAGAAGCTGAACGCCATGTCGCGCAGCGTGTCGTCGTCGACGGGATACAGGAACTTGTAGCGGGGATCGGGCCCGGTGATGCGGATGCCCAGCTCTTCGGCCTGGTCGAAGTACGGGCTGAAGCGCTGCACTTCGATCGGAAACATGCCCGGCGGCTTGAGGTGCGAGAGCGACGGAATCAGCTCGATCATCTTGCGGTACTCGTCGTGGGGCTCGCGCGGGAAGCCGTACAGCACGTTCCAGCGCACGTCGATCTTGTACTCGCGCGCCCACTTGAGCAATCGGATGTTCTGGAGCGCCGTGACGCCTTTGCGCATGAGCGTGAGGATCGGCGTGCTCAGGCTTTCGATGCCCGGCTGGATCGCGAGCACGCCGGCGTCGGCGAAACGTTTCACCTGCTCCTTGCGCAGGTTCGCCTTGGTCTCGTAGAAGAACGCGATGTCGTTGCCGTTGGCGCGCTCCTGCGCGAGCACCGGCAACAGCGTCTCGAAGTAGCGCAGGTCGATGATGTTGTCGACCGCGCCGAATTTCACTTGCTTGTAGCGGCGGCTCATCGCGCCGATCTCCGCAGCGACCGTGGCCGCGTCCTTGCTGCGGAACGCCATCGTCGTGCCGTTGAGGCCGCAGAACGTGCAGTGGTGCTTGGCGCCCCACCAGCAGCCGCGCGAGCTCTCGATCGGAAGATTGATCTCGTGCTCGATGTAGCCGCGGTACGACATCGTGCGCAGCCGCGCGAAGTACTCGTCGTACGCCGGCGACGGCACGATCGACATCGGCACCACGTCGCCCGCGCGCCGCTCCGTGACGACTTGCTTGCCCGGTCCGCCGAACACGAGCCCCGGGACGTCGGCGTACGGCCGGCCGTCGCGCAGCCGCTCGGCCAGCGCGGGCAGGGCGACCTCCGCTTCGCCTTGCACCACGACGTCGACCCACGGGAACGAGCGCTGCAGGGCGACGCCCATCGTGCCCTCGGTGTTCGCGCCGCCGAACAGGATTTTCACGTCGGGCGCGAGCTGCTTGATGCGCTGCGCGAGCACCAGCGACGGTACCCCCTGGCTGAACGTCGACGTGAAGCCGACCGCCATCGGCTCGAGGCTGAGCACGTCCTGCGCCGCCTGCGTGATGAACTCGGGCACGAGCTCGCGCATGAGCGAGATCTTGCGCAAACTCTTGTCCTTGACTTTGGCCTCCCGCAGGAAGTCGCGGTACCGCTCGGCGTCGCGCTCGACGTTCGGGTTGAAGTCCGGCGTCGAGAAGATCCAGTCGCCGCACCCCAGCTTGTCGAGCCGCTCGGAGACGTACTGGTAGTCGGACGTGTCGATCCGCTCCGCCTCGCTCAGATGCTTGGTGCGCGAGTACAGCATCTCCATGAACGTGAGGAAGTACGACCGCGGGAACGCCGTGAACCCGGCGCGCTCGAGAACCGACGTCAGAATCCCGACCTGGATCGAGGGATTGTACAACGCCGCCCACGGCATCGCGACCAAAACAACCCGCCCGTTACGCATGAAACCACACCTCTTCGCTCAACAGTTCTCCGACGATAGCCCAAAACCACGGGCGGCTGCGCGGCGCTCATTGACCGAAAGGTGATGATAATTTGCAGAGCGCGGGAAATGCGCCGGGTATGGGCTTTTCGCGAGAGGAGCAGGGTCCGGCCGTGGCAGAAACGAGCGGTGCGGAACGCGTTGACGCGGCACTTCGCGCATGATGCGCGGCAAGGGTGTCACGCCACCGGGGTCGACCGTCGCGGCTTGCGACTTACTGCGTCGCCAGAGGACAGCCGGGATGCGTACGACATCGCGACTTTGCTCGCAGCGTCATTGCTTTAGGAGAGCCAATGTCCGCATCCGAACGGTCCCTGTCCCTCGTCGACCAGCTCGACATCGTCGTCGTCCCCACCGATCGTCCAAAGCAGCAAGTGGACGACGAAGGCACGAGCAGCATCTCGATCACGATCTCCGTCACCGTGAGTCTCACCGCGACGGCGCTCCAAGACGAGATGGCGGCCTACTGACCGCGCGAGACGCCGGTGGCGCGCGAGCGCTGCCGGCGTCAGATCCGCGTTTGCTCGACGACCGCCCCGCGCAGCGGCTCCCAGAGCTCGCCGCTCACTCGAAACCGGATCGGCACGCCGTGGGGGACGCCATCGACCGTTGTGACGTGAACGTGCAAATGGGGCTCCGCCGAGCGGCCGGAGTCGCCGATTTTTCCGAGGATCTCGCCCGCGCCCACGCTGCGGCCCGCGGCCACGGCGACCGATCCGCGCGCGAGATGCGCGAAGCAAAGCTCGTGCGCGCCGGAGCGCACGCGCACGTAGTTGCCGAGCGGGCTGGCTGCCCGCGCGGGATCACCGCGCGCCACGTCGTCGGCGTTGCCGTCCACCGCTTCGGTGACGGTGCCCTCGACGGGCGCGATCACCGTGCTGGACGCGTCGTCGAGCGGCACGAGGTCGATCGCGTAGCGCATGTCGCGCGAGACGAAGTGATGGTTGGTGACGATCGTATCGCCCGCGGCGAACAGCACGTGGCGGCCGAGCGCCGGCGCGGCGTCGAGCACCAGCGGCGCGCTCGCCAAACGGCGTTCGTGAGCGCCGAACCCCGGGCCGAACGTCATCCCCGTGCGGCGCAAGTCGTGCTCGAACGTCGCGTACGTGAGGAACGCGACGCCGCCGACCTCGAACGCGTAGAAGTGGTCGACGATCCAGCGCGGCCCGGCGTCCGTGGCGCGCGCCCCGGGCGCGATCAGCGGCACGACCTCCGTGTCGAGCAGCTCGCCGACACGCTCGAGGACCGCGGCGCCGTCCGGCGCAGCGAGCCGGTCGGGCCGCGGCCGGGCGACGACGTACACGCCGTCGACCCGCCGGTTGACGACGCGCGTCTCCGCCGCGCCGGCGTGCTCGGCGCGCAGCGGGAACAGATGCGGGATTCCCGTCGCGCCTTCCACCGGCGAGATCGCCGGCCGCTCACCGCGTTCCCGCTGCACCGCTTCGGCGAGCACCGCGACCGCACGGTCGTACGCGGCCGGCCGCAACGGCGGCGTCTGAACTTCGCGCAGCACGCGCATTCGCACCATCCACACTCCGGAGATGTCTTGCATGCATGATTCCGCACCGGGCGCGCACGTCCGCCTCGGCCGCACCGACCTCCAGGTGTGCCCGATCGGAATCGGCTGCGGCATCGGAATTTCCAGCGCCGACCTCGCGTACGCGGTGGACCGCGGCGCGAACTACGTCTTCTGGTCGAGCGATCTGCACCCCACGACGTACGGACCGGCGCGCGACACGCTGCGTGCCCTGTGCGGCCGGGGCTCGCCGCGGCGCGACCGCGTCGTGCTCGCGGCGTGCTCGTATCTGTGCGATCCCGAGAAGATCATGTCGGCCGTCGCGGACCAGCTGCTGGCGCTCAAGCTCGATCACGTGGACGTGTTCTTCTGGGGCTGGGTGACGCGCTGGGGCGATCCGCACGAGCTCGTCGCGCGCACGCGCCCGGTGGTGTGCGGCGCGGACGCGCGGGGCACCATCGACGCGTTCTTCTCGCTCACCCGGCACGTCGAGGACGAGCTGCGCTGCCGGGGCTACGCGCGCTATCTCGGGATCTCCACGCACGACAAGGCGATCGCCGCGC
>JAXDMB010000283.1:0-3148 GCA_034666325.1 Vulcanimicrobiota bacterium | reverse complement strand
TGGTCACTTGCGCGACTTCGGCCGCGGTCGGTCCGTACGCCGATTTGATCGCGCTCGGCGACAGCTTCGTGTGCGCGCGCACCGCGGCTTTGAGCTGGTCCACGTTGTGCAGCTGCAATCCGAGCCGCACGGTGAGCGTCTTTCCGGGATCGAGCGCACCGAGATCCGACGCGCTCTTGAACGTGAACGGCTGTGTGGCGGTGCTCGCCCAGCCGCTCGGCGCGGCGACGCTCGACGTGACCGCGCGCGTCGACCGCGCGCCGGCTTTCGACGACGGCGCGGGCATGTTGCCGCCCATCTGCACGCCGTTCGCGGGGACCATCGAGCTGACGCTTCCGGCGCCCGAGCACGATGCCGTCGCGACGCCGAGGGTGACCGCGATCGCTGCCAATCTCTTCATGTGGGTTCGTTCCTCCTCACGCTCAGCGTACGAGCCGCGAGGGGGTGCCCGACATACCGGAAACCGGGTAGGCGGCAACGGGCCCGCCTACCCGGCGAGAACGAGGCCTACAGCCCTGCTACGCCGTTGGGCGAGCCGAGGCCGGTGGTGAGGCTGTACCGGCCGTTGTGCGTGTCGATCGGGTGGAACGACGACGCGTGCAGATACGAATAGCTCGGGCCGTCGGGATGTCCGGAAAGCGCGTAGGCGGCTGCGATGAGGGGCGCGCCGACGCTCGTTCCGCCCGCGACCACCCAGCCGCCCGCGGCCGCCGCGAACGTCGCGACGCCGGTCTGCGGATCGGCTACCGCTGCGACGTCGACGGCCGAGCGCTTCGAGCACGACGTCACGTTGCGCTGCCACCACGGCTTCGCGGCGTACTTGCTGCAGCCGTGGCCGCTGTACGGCCAGACACTCTCGGTCCAGCCGCCCGACCCGTGCGTGAGCGCCGTTCCGCTGACCGCGGTGACGTACGGCGACGCGGCGGGGTATGACGCGTAGCCGCGGTCGCCGGAGCTCGCGGTGATCGCCACGCCGGGGTGGTTGTAGTGCGCGTCCTCGACCGATTGGCTCGACCACTCGATCGCGTAGTAGCTGTTGCTGATCGCGCGGGCGCCCAGCCGGGCGGCGGCGTCGACCGCCGCGCCGAGATCGTCGAGCAGCGCCGAGTTCGCTTCGACCAGCACGATGCTGCAGCGCGGGCACGCGGCGGACACCATCTCGAGGTCGAGCGCGGTCTCCTGCGCCCAGGCGGTGTTCGGCGCGGGGAACGCGTCGCCGCGGCCGCTCTGGTACACCATGCGGAAGCAGCCGATGGCGCTCGTGCACGCGGGCAGCCCGAAGGCCGCGCGGTAGACGGCCAGATCCTGTTCGGCCGACGGCGCGTCGTACGCGTCGACGACCGCGACCACGCCGCCGCTGCTGCCCGAAGGCAGCGCGTACGCCGCCTGCAAGTCCGCCGGGTGCAGCCCGGGGATCTGCGCGGCGGCGAGATTCGTTCCGGGGTTCGGCGGGACGTTGAGGTTGATCGCGATCGTGCAGGCGGCGGTCCCCGCCGGCGGCAGCCCCACGCAGGCGAACTGCGCGCCCGGAAGCCCCGCGGACGACTCACCAGGGAGCCCGGCGGACGACTCGCCCGGAAGCCCGGCCGACGATTCGCCCGGGAGCCCGGCGGACGACTCGCCCGGAAGCCCCGCCGACGACTCACCCGGCAGTCCGGCGGACGATTCCCCCGGCTGCGCCGCGGCGTCGCGCGTAGCGCGCGCTGCCTGCTGGGCGGTGGTCGAGGCGCGGTTCTGAGCGGGCAACACGCCGCCGCCCGCGCATCCGGCAAGGATGACGAGGGTGACGACGGCCGCCGCGCGCTTCATGTCCGTCAGGGTTCCGGAAACGAGCATGGGTGGCAGGATGCTCCTGTGGGCCGATACGACTGCTCGGCTGCTATACCCATGAAATGGGGGATGCCGAACGCGGGGGCGCCGAAAACCCGGTGATACCCGTCACTCGTTTGCTGCGCGCCCGCGTCAACGACCGGCTCTCCCGCGCGGTCCGCTTTCCCGTCACGCTGATCGTCGCGCCCGCGGGCTTCGGCAAGAGCGTCGCTTTGCGCGACTTCGCCGAGACGGCGCGGCTCGACGCCGTGCGGTACGACGTCGCGCGCGAGGACCGCACGCTGATGGCGTTCGTGCACGGGCTCACCGCGGCGCTCGAGCCGGTCGCGCCGAGCGCGCTCGCCGCGTTTCCGGCGATGCAGCAGCGCATCATGGGCGCGGCCGATCCGGTGCGCGAGCTCGGGAGCTGGTTCGCGGAGCACCTCAAGCGCACGGTCTGCACGATCGTGATCGACGACCTGCACTACGCGGCTTCCGATCCGGATACCGTCGCGCTGCTCGTGGATTTGATCGAGGGCAGCGGCGAGCGCATTCGCTGGATCATCGCGACGCGTTCGGACGCGGGTTTGCCGATCGCGTCGTGGATCGGGTACGGCCGTATGGACTACCCGGTGGGCGAGGACGACCTGCGTTTCACCGTAGACGAAGCGCTCGCGACCGCCGACGAAGTGCAGACCAGCGTCGAGCCGGCGGAAGTGGAGGCGCTGCGCGAGCTCACCGGCGGCTGGCCGATCGCGCTGTCGATCGCGCTGCGCACGCGCACGCACGCGTCCGATCTGCGCGCGGCGGCGAGCGGCACGCGCGAGATGGTGTACCGCTATCTCGCGGAGCAGGTGTTCGCGGGACTCAAGCGCGGCCAGCAACTGTTCTTGCTGCGCACGTGCGTGTTCCCGACGTTCGACGTCCACATGGCCGAGCAGCTCGGCGCGACGGCGGAGTTTCTCGCGGAATTGCGCCGGTCGGTGACGTTCTTGACCACGTCGTCCGGCGCGGAGTACCGCTATCACGATCTGTTCCGCGACTTCCTCGAGCACGAGCTGCGCCGCAGCGGCGCGAGCGAGTGGTACGGCGCGCACGTCGAAGCCGGTGAGCTCCTCGAGCGGCGCCGCGGCACGGAAGGGCCGGCGCTCGCGCTGTTCGCGCGCGTCGGCGCCGTGGACCACATCGTGCGCGTCGTCGAAGCGCACGGTATCGTGCTGCTCGAGCGCGGCGAGAGCGAGCTGCTCGCGATGGCGCTGGAGGCGGTCCCCGAAGCGGTGCGCCGACAGCATGCCGCGGTCATCGGCGTGCGCGCGATGCTCGACGCGAACCGCGGGCG
>JAXDMB010000282.1:0-4841 GCA_034666325.1 Vulcanimicrobiota bacterium | reverse complement strand
CGCTCGCCATCGTGCGGGGGTCCCACGGCGGGTTGAACGTGATGTCGACCGTCGCGTTCTTCACGCCCTCGACGCTCTCGACTTTGCTCAGAACCGCCTGCTTGAACATCGGGCCGACCGGGCACATCGGCGACGTCAGCGTCATCGTGACGGTCACGTCTTCGCCCTGCGCACCTTCGCAGACGACGTCGTAGACCAAACCGAGGTCGAGAATCCCCATGTTGAGCTCGGGGTCGTCGACGTCTTTGAGCGCCTCGCGCACCACTTCCGCGGTTACCATACGCTGCTTAGGATACCACCTCGGGCTCCAAGGTTCCGATGGCCGCCGCGGGCTGCGGCCCCAGCAAGAACGGCCACGGCCGCGGCACGAGCCGGACGGCGAACCGCACGAGCGGCCCGATGAGGATCAGCACCCCGAACGCGATCGGCCCGGTCGCCAGCACGCCCGCGAGCGCGATCACGAACGCCGGAACGATGATGAACCCGGCGATCACCGGCCGCCAAGCGCCGGGGCGCTCGGTCTCGTCGAGCACGCCCCAGGCGCGGCGCATCCCGCGGATGCTGAGGACCCAGCTGAACGTGGCGACGCCGAGAAAATCCACCAAGTACAAGCTCACGCTCTCGCGCGAGTAGCCGGCGGGGCCGAGCAGCCGCATGTAGGTGACCAGCGAGTACGGCACCATCGCGACGAACGCCAGAAACGCGAAGAGCAGCCCGATGTCGACCGGCCGCGGCGCGAACCCGATCGCCATGATGCGGTGGAACCGCAGCCAGAAGATTCCCAGCAGCCCGAACGCCGCGAAGAAGATGAAGTAGTTCAGCGGGTGCCCGAACACTTCTCGCGGCGTCTTCGGGATCTCGAGCTGCAGCGCGAGCTGCGACATCGAGAACCCGAGCACGATGTCGCCGAACGATTCGAGGCGGCCCACCAGATGGCGTTCGCCGAGCGGAAGGGTCTGCCGGTACCGCATCCGCGCGGCGCCGTCAGACGGCCAAGTAGCGCTGCATCATCGCTTCGTCGGCTTTGAGCTCCGGGATCGTTCCGGATCCCACGACGCGTCCCGTCGCGAGCACGTAGCCGCGGTCCGACAGGCTCATCGCGACCTGCGCGTTCTGCTCGACGAGCAGCACCGTGTGCCCCTCCGTGCGGATGTTGCGCACCACTTCCTCGACGTTGCGCGCGATCAGCGGCGCGAGCCCTTCCATCGGCTCGTCGAGCAGGATGATGTCGGGGTTCGCGATCAGGGCGCGCGCGATCGCGAGCATCTGCTGCTCGCCGCCGGAAAGCTTCGCGGGCTTGTCCTTGCGCTCGCCGAGCACTTGGAAGTAATCGTAGATGCGCTTCTCGGTCCACAGGCCTTTGCGCCCGGACAGCGCGGCGAGGCGCAGGTTCTCGCCGACCGTGAGGTTCGGGAAGATGCGCCGGTCCTCGGGTACGAACGCGATGCCCATCTGCGCGAGCGAGAACGGGCTCTTGTTGGTGATGTCCTTGCCGTTGAACCGGATCGTGCCGGTGCGCGCCGGCACGAGGCCCATGATCGTCTTGCACGTGGTCGAACGGCCGGAACCGTTGCGGCCCAGCAGCGCGACGACCTCGCCCTTGCCGACCTCCAGCGACACGTTCTGCAGCACGTGCGACTTGTCGTAGTACGCGTTGACTTTCTCGAGCTCGAGCAGCATCAGGCCAGTTCTCCGAGATAGGCGCGTTGCACGGCTTCGTTCGCGCGGATCTCCTGCGGCGTGCCGACGGCGAGCACCGAGCCCGTTTGGAACACGGTGATCGTGGTGGAGATCGCCATGACCACGTCGATGTCGTGCTCCACCAGCAGGATCGTGCGGCCCGGCGAGATGCGCTGGATGAGATCGACGGTCTCGTGCGTCTCGGTCGGCGACATGCCCGCGAGCGGCTCGTCGAGCAGCAGCACCGGCGGATCGCTCGCGATCACGAGCCCGATCTCCAGGCGCCGCTGGTCGCCGTGCGAGAGGTTCTCGGCGTTCGCGTGGCGGGCGTCGTACAGGCCGACGTCGTGCAGCACGCGTTCCGTCTTCGCGGCCAGGTCGCCCATGCGGCGCGCCGGGAAGAAGAAGTTCGCCTTGCCGTCGTGCACCGCTTGCACCGCGAGCCGCACGTTCTCGTAGACCGTCAGGTGGCCGAAGATGTTGGTGATCTGGAACGAGCGCGCGATGCCCATGCGCGCGCGCTGGTACGCGAGCAGCCCGGTGATCTCGCGGTCCTTGAACCAGATGCGTCCTTCGCTCACCGGCAGCATGCCGCTGAGCAGGTTGAAGAACGTCGTCTTCCCCGCGCCGTTCGGCCCGATGATCGTGCGCACGCCGCCTTGCGGAATCTCGAGCGTGACGTTGTTGACGGCGGTGAACCCGGAGAAGCGGCGCGTGAGACCTTCGGTCTTGAACACGTAGCCGGCGCCGGGCGCGGAGCCGTTGTCGTTGTTCGCCATCAGCGCAATGCCTCGGGCGCGGTGGCGGGGTCCTCGATCACGGGCGGCAGCTCTTCCTGCATGTCGGTCTCCACGCGCGTGGTGCGCGAGAAACCGCGCTTCACCGCGGTCGCGAAGCCGTAGTGCCGGATGTCGTTGAACAGGCCCATGATGCCGCGCGGCCCCACCAGTACCACGACGACGAACACGATTCCGATCCACGCCTCCCAGTACTTCGTGAGCTGCGAGACGTTGTTCTGGATCTCGTAGTACACCGATCCGCCCAGGATCGGGCCGAGGAACGTCTGCACGCCGCCCAGCATCGACATCATCACGACGTTGCCGGAGTACTCCACCGAGCCGGCGTCGGGGTTGATCGCCTGCTGATAGTACGTCCACAGCCAGCCCGCGATCGCCGGGAACAGTGCCGAGAGCACGAACGCGTTGACGCGGTACTTGTCGACGTCGTAGCCGAGGAAGCGCGCGCGCTGCTTGTTCTCGCGGATCGCGTGCAGCACGGTGCCGAACGGCGACTGCAGAATCCAGTGGAGCACGCACAGCGCGAGGAACACGGCGACCGCGCAGAACCAGTAGAAGTTCATCGAGTCCTGCAGCCAGCCGTGCCCGAACGGGTTGGGGCGCGCGATGTTCTGCATCCCGTCCTCGCCGCCGGTCAGCTCGCTCCAGCGGTACGTGACGAAGAAGATCACCTGCGCGAACGCGAGCGTGATCATCGAGAAGTAGATGCCGCTCGAGCGCGGCACGATGACGCGCGCCAAGAGCCACGCCCACAGCACCGCGATGACAGCCGACAGCACCAGCGCGACGAGCAGGTTGTCGGTCTGCCCGTGCTGCAGGTGCAGCCCGAACACCTGAACGTCGTACCCCTTGGAGTAGAGCGCCGTCGTGTACGCGCCGATCGTGAAGAACATCGCGTGGCCGAACGACAGCTCGCCGACGTGGCCGAACAGCAGGTTCCAGCCGCTCGCGAACAGTGCGAAGATCACCATCGTGGTCGCGATGCCCACGAAGCCGCTCCACTTGCCGGCAAAGGGGTTCGCGCCCGCGACGTACGGCAGCAGCACGAACAGCACCGCGGTCCACACGAGCGGGTGGGTGAGCAACGCCGTGACCGGATTGCGCTTGGGTGCGTTCACCGCTTCCTGAGCGGTCATTCGAACAGCCCCTCGACGCCGAACAGCCCGCGCGGCCGCACCAAGAGGATGATCCCCATGATGATGTAGCCGGTCATCTCGACGGCCGGCGGCCAAAGCAGCGCCATGAGGCTGGTGAGGATCCCGATCAGCAGCCCGCCCACGATCGCGCCCCAGAACGACCCGATGCCGCCCACGATCACGATGACGAAGGTCAGCACGATCCACTGCGACGCCAGGCTCGGCTGGATCGCGTAGATCGGCGCCGCGAGCGCGCCCGCCAAGCCCGCCATCAGCGAGCCGATCCCGAACACGAGCGTGAACATGAGCGGCATGTTGATGCCGAGGATCTTCACCATCTCGGCGTCGCGCGTGCCGGCGCGAATGATCAATCCGATGTTCGTCTTGTTGAGCAGCAGCCACACGCCGGCCAGAATCAGGATCGTGAGCCCCACCAGCAGGACGTCCTTGTAGAACGGGACCTGGTAGCTGCCGATCGACATGGAGTCCGGGATGTAGCTCGGGGTGGACACGCGCACGGCGTCGTCGCCCCAGATCTTGCGCACGACCTGTGCGAAGATCAGCGCCGTGCCGAACGTCAAGAGCAGGGTGTACTCCGGAATCCGCTTGTACAGCGGCCTGATCAGCGTCGACTCGAACGCCATTCCGAGCAAGCCTACGATCACCGCGGACACGAGGATCGCCGGCCAGAACCCGATCGCCCCGTTGAGCTGGTACATCAAGTAGGCGCCGAGCATGAAGAACGCGCCGTGAGAAAAGTTGATCACGCCCATCAAGCCCAAAATGATGTTCAGGCCGAGCGCGACGAGGATGTAGAGCATCCCCAGGGTGACGCCGTTGACCAGCTGATCGATGAGCTGCGGCGCCGAGAGCATGCCGAGGAAATGGATTGCGACGTCCTCCGGATGCGACGGAAAGACCCACCGTTCGCCTCACAGGGGCCCGCTTCCATGCTACGCTCGTGCAAAGGGTTTGAAACCAGACCCGGCCGGCGGTTTGAAACTGAACCAACCCGCCGAAAGTTATAAGGGGACCTGGCCAGCGCGGGGCGTCTTAAAACTCGGCGGGCTAGGTGGCAGGAGCGGCTCGGCCGCTCGGGGAGTTTCGTAGAGTCATGTCAATGTGGGAACCGTTCACCGAACGCGCGCGGCGCAGCATCGTGCTGGCTCAGGAAGAAGCGCAGCGGCTCGGGAACAACTACATCGGGACCGAGCACATTCTGCTCGGC
>JAXDMB010000281.1:0-9899 GCA_034666325.1 Vulcanimicrobiota bacterium | reverse complement strand
GCTCACCGTGACGCTCGCCGTGGATCCGGCGGCCGGCGATCGCGTCGACGCGGCGCTGCGCGCGGAACTGCTCGCGTATCTCGACACGCGCCGCCTCACCGGCTACGACCTCGACCTCTCCGATCCGGTGTACGTTCCGCTGGAGCTCGCGCTGTCGATCTGCCTGGCGCCGGGCTTCGCGCCGGGCGACGTCGAGGAGCGGCTCGTTCGCGCGCTGCGCACGTTCTTCGCGCCGGCGAACTTCTCGTTCGGCGACCGGCTCTATGTCAGCCGGCTGTATGCGGCGATTGCGGCGGTCAACGGCGTCGCGGCGGCGACGATCACGCGGCTCGCGCGTCTGCATGCCGTGAACCCCGCCGCACGCACCGCGGACGCGCTCCGGGTCGGATACGTCGACGTCGGGCTGGCGGAAGTCATCCGGCTCGACGACGACCGCAACTTTCCCGAGCGCGGCACCGTCGCGATCGACGTCGCGGGGGTCGCACGATGAGCACGATCGCGACGACGCTCTGCACGCTGCCGCCGCAGCCGCCGGGCGGGTGCTGTGCCGCGCCTGCGCCGCCGCCCGCCGCGCCGCTCTTGCCGTACAACGCGCCGGGCCTGCCCGCGATCGCATACCGCATCGGCACGTTCGCGACGTTCCGCCGCGAGATGCTCAACGTCGTCGCCGATCCGCACTTGATCGATCCGCTCGCGAACCCGTTCTATCTCGCCGGCTGGCACGAAGGCGCCGAAGGCGATTACCAGACCGCGTTCGTGGAGCTGTGGGCGTATCTCGCCGACGTTCTGACGTTCTATCAGGAGCGCATCGCGAACGAGGCGTACATCGGCACCGCGGCGCAGCGCGACTCGCTGCTGCGGCTCACCGCGCTGATCGACTACGTTCCCAAGCCGGGCGCCGCAGCGAGCGCGCTCGCGGCGTTCACGGTCGCGAAGGGCAAGACGATCGCAGTTCCGCCGAGCTTCCGCATCGGCGCGAAGCCCGAAGGCTCGAGCCCGCCGCCGGTGTTCGAGACGACGAGCGGCCTCACGGCGAGCGACGCGCACAACGCGATCCCGATCTCGTCGATCGCGAACGTCGAGCAGTTCGCCGCCGGCCGAACCGTCGCGGCGAGCGGCAGCGACATCACGCGAACCATCGTGCTGCAAGGCGTCGCGAACCGCATCGCAACGGGCGACGACATCCTGGTCGTGGAGCACGAGACCGCGCACGGCCCGCCGGCCGCGGACGAGCGCGCGACGGTGCGGCAACTGGCGAGCGTCGCGGTGGACCACCAAGCGAAGACCACGACGATCGCGTGGACCGAGCCCGCCGACACGGCGTACAAGACCGACGTGCCGGTGAAGCTGTACGCGTTCCGTTCTGCCGCAGGCGTGTTCGGCAACAACGCGCCCGCGTGGGGCAGCCTTTCGCCGACCCTCAACAACAGCGACGGCAAGACCGCGAACGCGGCGTACAAGGACGAGCCGTGGGACAACACGCACGCCGCGTGGGCCTACGTTCCGATCCCGCCGTCGAGCAACAACACCAACACCGGCGTCAACGAGATCATGCTCGACACGACGTATCCCGGCGCCGGCGGCAGCTCCGACAAGCCGGCGTGGGCCGTGCTCAAAGCGGCGAGCGTCAAGCCGGTGCACGTCACCGGCGCCCGCACCATCGTCGCGAGCGCGTACACGATGACCGGCAAGGTGACGCTGCTGACGATGATCGAGACGCCGGACGCGTCGACGTTCCCGATTCGCGGCACGACCGTGCTGACGTCTCCCGAATTGCTGGTGCTGCAGAACGATCTTCCGCTCACGACCAGCGTCTCCGGAAACACGCTGCTGCTGGCGGGACTCTATGCGCAGTTGCGCGCCGGCCAAACCGTCGTGCTGCAAGGCACGCGCGCCGGCACGAACGCCGCCGCGGCCGAAGCCGCGACGCTCGCGAGCGCGCCGGTGCTCGACGCCGCGAACGCGCTGACCACCGTCACGCTGGCGAACGCGCTGGTGAACACGTATCTGCGCGACGGTGCGGTGCTGCTCGCGAACGTCGCCGCCGCGACGCAGGGCCAGACCGTGAAAGACGAGGTGCTCGGCAGCGGCGACGGCTCCCCGAACCAGGCGTTCGCGCTCAAGAAGAAACCGGTGACGTACGTCCCCGCGACCGGGTTCACCGAGACCGCCGTGACGAGCACGCTGCACGTGCGCGTCGGGGGCGTCGAGTGGAGCGAAGCGCACACGCTGCTCGACGCGGCGCCGAACGCACAGGCGTTCACCACCGCGACCGACGATGCCGGACAAACGACGGTCGCGTTCGGTGACGGCGCGAACGGCGCGCGCCCGCCGACCGGAAAAGACAACGTGCACGCGCGGTACCGGTTCGGGATGGGCGCCGCCGGCAACGTCCCGGCGCAGAAGGTGAGCCTGCTCGTCGACTCGCTGTCCGGGCTGCAAAAGGTCGCCAACCCGCAGCCGACGTACGGTGGCGCCGACCCGGAGCCCGTGGACGCGATCCGCACCAACGCGCCCGACCACGTGCGCTCGTTCGGGCGCGCGGTGAGCGTCGCGGACTACGCCGCGCTCGCGCGCAGCTATCCCGGCATCGCGAAGGCGAGCGCGAGCTGGATCCGCCGCGACGCGAACCTGCAGGCGCTGCCGAACCCGTACGTGCAGCTCACCGTCGCGACGAGCGACAACATCCCGCTCGCGCAGCAGCCGGTGCTGCGGCGCAACCTCCGCAGCTATCTCGACGCGCACCGCGATCCCAACGTGCCGCTGCGCGTCGGCGACTTCACGCCCGTGTATGCCGGCGTGGCGCTGACGGTGGACGTGCTCGACCGCTACGGCCGCAACGCGACGCTGAGCGCCGTGCAAGCCGCGCTCGCGGCAGGCGCCAATGCCGACGGTTCGCTGGGCTTCTTCGCGTTCGACCGGCTCGATTTCGGCGAGAGCATCGCGCTGAGCGCGGTGTACGCGCAGGCGCAGAACGTCGCGGGCGTGAGCGACGTGACGGTGACGGCGTTTCTGCGCGCCGGCCTCGATGCCGACCCCGCCACCGTGCGCAACGAGATCTTCATTCGTCCGACCGAGATCGCCGTCGTCGCGAACGATCCCGCGAACGCGGACACCGGCTACGTGACCGTCACGCTGGGCCGCGGAGGCTTCGACGACGCATGAGCCGCAACGACGCGCTGGACTTCGCGCAGCGGCTGTACGACCGCATTCCCGCCAACTATCGCGCGTACGACGCCGAGCGCGGGCTGCCGCTGTTCGCGTTGATGCGCACGGTCGCCGGCCCGGTGTCGGCGCTGCGGCTCGATCTCGACGCGCTGTGGGACAACTTCTTCATCGAGACGTGCGACGACTGGGCCGTGCCGTACATCGGCGCGCTGGTGGGCACGAACGTGCTCGTGCACCCGGTGGGGCGCAGCAACCGGCTCGACGTCGCGAGCACGATCGGTTGGCGGCGCCGCAAAGGCACGCCCGCGATGCTCGCCGAGCTCGCGGCGGCCGTCACCGAGTGGCCGACGGAGCTCGGCGAGTTCTTCACCATGCTCGGCTGGTCGGAGAACATGAGCCACGTGCGCGCCGCGCGGACGCTCACGCCCGATCTGCGCGACTCGTACGCGCTCGGGCTGCTCGGCACCGCGCGCGATCCGTTCGCGCACGCCGCCGACTTCCGCACGTCCGCGCCGCTCGACCAGCCGCGCGCGGTGCGCGGTGCGCTGACCTCGCGGTTGAGCTGGGGAACGCCCGGGCGCTACACGATCAAGAACGTGGGCTTCTTCTCTCGCCGGCTGCAGACGTTCGCGAACGTGCGCACGACGCCGAGCGGTGCGCCGCCCGGGATGTCCGTTCCGGTGAACCGGCGCTGCCGGCGCTTCGACCCGCTCGACCGCGACGTGCCGCTGTTCGCCGCGACGCACGCGCCGATCTCGCGCAGCGCGTTCGCGCACGACCCGGGTGCGTATGCCGCCGACACCGTCGTGCGGCAGTTCGGCATTCCGCTTGCGCGCGCGGCGTCCGCGCCGTCGCTGTCCAGCTCGCGCACCGCGTTCGCGTTCGCCGGCGCGGGCGCGGGTCTCGCGCTCGACGCGAGCGCGGGGATGCGGCTGATCGATCCCGCGCCGTTCGCGTACGGCGGCGCGGACTTCACGATCACCGCGATCGCGATGCCGGGCGGGTCGGCGCTCGGCACGCTGCGCACGCGCGCCGCGTCGTATACGGCGGGTGCCGCGATGACGGCCGCCGGGACGCTCGCCGTGACGGTGGAGCTCGCGGCCGGCACGGCGCGCGCACGTTTTCCCGGCGCGGTGCTCGCGATGCGCGCGGCGCAGAACGGCGCGTTGCGCGAAGCCGACGGCGTGTACGTGTACTTGCCGTCGCGTGCACTCGCGGCGGGCACGCCCGTGACGTACTATGTCGCGCGCGACGGCAGCACGTACGCGGCGCCGGAGCTCGGCCCGACCGATCTCGCGCGCGCTTCCGAAGGCGCCGTGTATCCCTCGCGTGCGAGCGATCCGAGCGTCACGCCGGTTGTCGGCGACGTACTGCTGCGGCGCACCGCGGGCGCGGTCGCGGTCGCCGATCCGTCGCGTTGTGCGGGAAGCGGCGCGTTCGTCGCGGTGGGCGTGCTCGCCGGAACGTTCCAGCCCGCCGCAGCGCTCGCGACCGCGCCGGTGGCCGGCAATCCGTTTCCCGCGTTCGAGCCGCCCGGGCCGTGGACGGCGTTTGCGGATCGCCGGAGTCACGATTCGCTTACCGGAAATCTTCCCGGCGGATTGCTCGCCGTGCAGGTGACGCCGCTCGGCGCGGACCGGCTTCCGCCGCTCGAGCTCGTCGTCGCGATGCGCGACGGCACGGCGCTCCTCGTCTATCTTCCGGAAGCGCCGGCGAACACACCGGCGATGACGCTGCTCGTCGCCGCGGACGGCGCGACGTACTTCGCGCCCGCCGATCCGGCGTCGCTGCAGACGCAAGGCGCGACGCTGGCCGGGCTCGCGCTCGCGCGCTCCGGCGCCGGGCAAACGCTGCCGATCGCCGGGCGGTGGCCGCTGCAGCAGCGCACGCCGGTCGCGGTGGATCTCGCGCGCGCCGCGCTCGTGCGCGACGGCGAGCTCGGCATCGATCCCGAGCTCGGGCGCTTCGCGTTCGCGCCGAACGATCCGGCGCTCGCGGGCGGCGCGCTGAGCACCGATTATCGCGAAGGCTTTTCCGACCGCGTCGGCGCGCTGAACTTCGACCGGCAGATCGATCCGAAGGCGGCCGCGACGCGTTTTGTCGCGAGCCGCGGCGACGCTGTGTCGAGCCACAGCACGGTCTTCGCGGGCGCGCCCGTTCACACGAGCGTGGTCGACGCGTTCGCGAACGCGCGCGACAACGACGTGATCGAGATCGTCGACAGCGCGACGTACGTGTCGGCGGGTCCCGCGCTGCTCGCCGATCCGTCGGTCAAGAAGCTGACACTGCGTGCGGCGCGCGACCAGCGCCCGGCCCTCGCGTTTTACACGGCGAGCGGAATGCCCGCGCCTGCGAGCATTCATGTCGCCGTGCCGATGGAACGCTTGGAGCTGAGCGGTCTCCTGATCGGCGGCGCGCCGGTGCGCATCGACGCGACGGTTGCCGCGATGCTGGTGACGGCGTGCTCGCTCGATCCCGCGTCGGACCGCGGCGGCGGCATGCTGATCGTGAGCGACGACGATCGCAACGCGAACGCGGACTACGTGCTGTGCCGCTGCATCACCGGCGGCGTGCGCGCCGGAAAAGGCGTCGGCCGCTTCACGATCGCGGACTCGATCCTCGACGGTCGCGCCGGAATGGCGTTCGACAGCCTGCCGTACGTGGCGAGCCCGCTGTCGCCGCCGTTGTCGCCGTTGTCGCCTCTGTCGCCATTGTCGCCCCCGCTGTCGCCGCTGTCACCGCCGCTGCTCTCGCCGCTGTCGCCGGTCTCGGCGGCCGATCCGCATGTGCCGTCGCTCGCGGCGCCCGATCCGCATGTGCCTTCGCTCGCGACGGGTGCGGGGCTGCTGCAGCTCGAGCGCGTCACCGTGTTCGGTGCGCTGCACTGCGAGATTCTTGCAGCGAGCGATGTGCTGCTGTGTGATATCGCCGTTGCCGACGACCGGCAGCGCGGCTGCATTCGGTACAGCCGCTACGAGCCCGGGTCGTTGCTGCCCCGGCGGTATCAGTGCGTGCCGGGTGAGGCGCAGAGCGGGCGGTCGACGCCGGTGTTCACGTCGCTGCGCTTCGGTAATCCGGCGTACGCGCAGCTCGCCGCCGGAACGGCGGCCGAGGTGCTGACCGCGAGCGATCAAACCGACGCGCCGGGGGCGTTCGCGACGACGCTCGGCACCACGCGGCTTCACAACCTGCAGACCAAATTGGCAGAGTTCATGCCGGTTGGTCTCGTGCCGGTTGTCATCGCGGAAACATAAAGGGGCTATGACATGAAGGGCGATTTTTCGCGACTGAGCTTCCAGCGTGACAAGCACACCGCCGGCGTGCTGCACCAGCAAGGCCGCGTGTGGCTGGACGCGGACTGGAACGAAGAGGTGCACACGCGGCTCGATCTCGCCGAGCGCGAGGCCGTCGACGTCATCGGCCGCTGCGGCGTTCCCAAACCGGGAACCGCGTTCGCGCTCGCCGCGAATCCAGCCGCGCCGGCGGATTTCCTGATCAGCACCGGACCCGGCGCGCTCGGGCGCTGCTACGTCGACGGAATTCTTTGCGAGCTCTACGAGCCGTCGCTTAAGCAGACGTCATACCTCCACCAGCCGGACTCCATCGATCCGCCACCGATCGCCATGCCGCCCGCGAACGATCTCACCGCGCGCAACGCGCTCGTGTACGTGGAGACCTGGCGCCGGCTCATCACCTATCTTGAAGATCCCGACGTTCGCGAGAAAGCGCTGAACGGACCCGACACGGCGACGCGGCTGCGCACCGTCGTGCAGGTGAAGGCGATCGACATCTCGCCGAACGTCACGACGTGCGCCGCCGCGCTGCAGCTCGTCACCGACGGCAACGGCACCCTCACGACGCTTCCGCCCGTGGACGACCAGCCGCCCGACCCGTGCCGCATCCCCGATCCCGGCACGTACACCGGCCGCGAGAACCACCTCTATCGCGTCGAGATCCACGAGGGCGGCGGCGTGGTGAGCGGACCGGTGCGCAAACCTGCCGCAGCCGCCGCGCGGTCGTTCCGCGTGCTCGGCGAAACGGCGTTCACGAACGGCGGCGGCGCTCCCGTGAAGCGCGCGCGGTTCAAATGGTCGCGCAACAACGCCGCCGACGCGGTGCAAGTGCTGTCCGTTTCGCAAGACCGCCTCACGCTGACCGTGCAGAGCCTCGGGCGCGATCTCGCGACGGCGCTCGTGGACGGCAACATCGTGGAGATCTGCGACGACCGCAGCGAGCTCGGACCGGCGCGCGGACATCTCACCACGATCGCGGGCAATCCCGATCCCGACCGGCTCACGATCACGCTCGCCGATCCGCTTCCGCCCGAGTTCGTGCTGCCCGTGGCCGATGCGAGCGCGCTGTCACCGGTCAGCCCGATGAGCCCGCTCAGCCCGCCCGGCGCGCTGACGAACCGGCATGCCACGCTGCGCCGCTGGGACGGCGTCGGCTTCGCCGCGCCGGCGTTCGATCAGCAGACCACGCCCGACATGGATCTCGGCGACGGCGTGCACGTTCAGTTCGGCGGAACCGACCTGCGGCCCGGCGACTACTGGCAGTTCGTGGCGCGCAGCGTCGACGGCTCGGTGGAGAAGCTCACGAACGCGCGGCCCACGGGAATCATCCGCCACCGCTGCGCGCTCGCGCTCGTGCGCTGGCAGTGGCTGCGCCTGTTCGACGTCGCCGCGTTCTTCGCCGCGCTGCCGGGGCAGGGACCGAACGATCTGGTCGATGCGATGAAGGAACGTTTCGCCGCGGCGCACGTGACGAAGACCGATGCCGTGACGCTCAAGGACGTCGCGCGATCCGTCGGCGTGACGGACGCCGAGTTGAGCGGCGTGGACGCGATCGTCGCCAAGCTGCCCGCAACCACGGAACTGACGTTCCGCGTGGTGCAAGACTGCCGCAGCCCGTTCGCGCCGCTGACGGACGGAGACGACGACATCGATGCGGCGATGCACGTGCTGCGCGTCGGGCGCTTGGACAAAGACGCGAACATCACGCAGCTGCGCAACGACAGCGTCGTGACGACCGCCGACGTGGCGAACGGCATCGGCGTGTGGTTCGACCGCACGGTGGAGCCGCACACGATCTCGCGGCCGACGTGTTACGTCGAGGTAGAGATCCCGTTCGCGGCCGCGTCGTTCCAGACGACGAACAGCCTCACGCTCGACAACGCCACCGGCCTCGCGCGCAGGGCGGCCCTCGCGGCGCCGGCGTACCAGCGCATCACCCTCGCCGCGAATCTCGCCGCCGCCGGTAACAGCCTGACGTGGCGGCCGCGCGGCGGTTTGCCGGAGCTCGATCAGTTCGCGGCGCTCGCGCCGCCCGAAGACCGCGGCCTGCTCGCGCGGTTGCACCTGCGCGGCAACGTGATCTGGTCGGCCGGCCCCGACCCGCTCTACCTCGACGGCGACGCGTTCGGAAAGCTGAACCCGGCCGATCCGGCGCAGACGCTGCTGCGCTTCCCGACGGGCGACGGCAAACGCGGCGGTGATTTCGAGATGTGGTTCTGGCTCAAGGCGGCGCCGCCGCGCTTCGGGCTGTACGTCGTCGACCGGCGCAACAGCGCGGTCGAGTTCTATCCGCTCGCGTCGGACGGACCGACGGCGCCGACGCGCAGGATTCAAGGCGCGAACACGCTACCGCGGCCGCTCGGCGTCGCGGTGGACGGCGTCGGGAACGTCTACGTGTCGGACGACGCGATCAACGCCGTGCTGCAGTTCGCGCCGGGTGCGGGCATTAACGCGAATCCGATCGCGCGCACGCTCGACAAGGTCGTTTCGATGCCGAGCGGCATCGCGGTGGACGCGGGCGGCTCCGTGTACGTCGCGAACTCCGGACAACCGGGGAACGGAGCGTCGATCCGCCCGTCCGTGACCGTGTTCGCGCACAACGCGCTCGGCGCGGCGCCCGTTCGCACCATCAGCGGCGACGCGACAGGGTTGACGAATCCGTTCGGGATCGCCGCCGCACCCGACGGCACGATCTACGTTGCCGTCAACAGCGGTTCGACGGGGCGCGTGCTCGTGTTCGCGCCGGGGCAGGTGGGCAACCAGGTGCCCACGCGGCAGATTCTTCCGACGTCCACGCCGCCGTTTCTGCTGCGCGGCGTCGCGCTCGACGCCGCGGGAAATTTCTACGTCGCCGGACAAACGGTCGCGCCGGCCGCGGTGGCCGACGCGGTGTTCATCTTCGCGCCGGGCAGCGATCACCCGGCGCGCACGATCACCGGTTTCGCGAACACCAAGCTCGCGTCGCCGTGGGGCATCACGGTGGACGACGCCGGGAACGTGTACGTGTCGAACGCCGCCAACAACACCGTGACCGTATACGCGCCGGACGCGAAGGGTGACGCGGCGCCGATTCGGACCATACGCGGAGCCGATAGCAGCGCTTTGGCCGCCCCCGCGTACATCACGATTGGGCTCTGAGATGGAGAACGCACCGCTCGTGTCGTGCATCATGCCGACGTTCAATCGCCGGCTCGACGCGGCGCGCGCGGTGGCGTACTTCCTGCGCCAGGACTACGCCGCATGCGAGCTGATCGTGGTGGACGACGGGACGGATCCGGTGGGCGACGTCGTGCCGTGCGACGACCGCATCCGCTACCTGCGCCCGCCGCGCAAGCTCTCGATCGGCGCGAAGCGCAACCTCGCGTGCGAGATCGCGCGCGGCGCAGCGATCGTGCACTGGGACGACGACGACTGGCAGTCGCCGCACCGCGTGCGCCT